>CAYQFN010000163.1:3108-3694 GCA_964416685.1 uncultured Thermotogae bacterium
CACCTGCACCGATGTGATTAAGGATGAGTCAGGGAACATAGTCGAGCTTCGCTGCACCTACGACCCGGCCACCCGCGGGGGTAATGCTCCCGATGGCCGGCGAGTGAAATCGACACTGCACTGGGTATCGGCGCAGCACGCGATCGACGCCGAGGTGCGCCTCTACGATCACCTGTTCACCAAGGAGAACCCGCTGGACGTAAGAGATGGAGAGGACTGGCTAGATGGCCTCAATCCTGAGTCACTCGTAGTCCTTGCAGGATGCAAGGTCGAACCGGATCTCGGCAACGTAACGCCAGGTGATCGCTACCAATTCGAGCGCAAGGGCTACTTCTGCGTGGATCCAGACTCAACACCGAGTAAACCCGTCTTCAACCGCACCGTCACCCTGCGTGACACCTGGGCCAAGCTACAGAAGAAGAAGCGATCTCATCAAGCAGCAGAAGTTGGCCATAGCACGGCATAGTACGAGACTTGCGTTATCCGATGGAGACGGGAGTGGACTCGCGTATCCGTTGCCGCTGCCTTTCGGCGGTTGGGTATGCTATTTCTCATAAAACACATCATACATGGTCACGTATTTCTC
>CAYQFN010000164.1:0-3631 GCA_964416685.1 uncultured Thermotogae bacterium
AAGAGGTAGCCCGATCCGATGGCGATCCCCAGGGCGAGGGTGCGCTCGCGAGCGCGGCCGGTGTAGTCCTGATCGACGGCGTAGCTTGAATTGATCCCGCTTCCAGAAAGGAAGTTCTTCCGCACGCTCGTCCCCGAGCCCTTGGGGGCGACGAGGATGACATCCACAAAATCAGGCGGGACGACCCCGGTCTGATCGGCGTAGGTGATGGCAAAGCCGTGCGAGAAGTAGAGTGCGTCACCCTCTTTCAAGTGTGGCTTTACTTTTGGCCACAGGATGACCTGCGCGGCATCCGAGACGAGGTACTGCACGATCGTCGCCCGCTCCACTGCCTCCTCGAACGGGAACAGCGTCTCCCCGGGGACCCAACCATCGGCGATCGCCTTCTCCCACGAGCGCTTACGATCTGGATCGCCACCGACGATTACGTGTATCCCGTTGTCGCGCATGTTGAGCGACTGCGCCGGACCCTGCACGCCGTAGCCGAGGACCGCCACCACCTCGTCTTTCAGCACTTCACGGGCATGCTCAAGGGGGAACTCCTCCCGCGTCACTACGTCCTCAACCACACCGCCAAAATCGATCTTCATTTGTACTCTCCTTTGTTAGTAGTCTTTCCGCGCACCATGGCCACCCGGCCGGTGCGCACCATCTCCACGATCCCAAACGGCCGCAGTACATCGACCAGGCTGTCCACCTTCTCCTCCGTTCCGGTCGCCTCGACGATCAACGTCTCCACGCCAACATCGACCACCCGCGCGCGGAACGTATCCACGATCTGCATTAGCTCCGCTCGAGTCCGGCTATCCGGTGTCTCCACCTTGATCAGGGCGACATCACGTGTCACCGCAGGTAACTCCGAGATGTCTTCCACCCGGATCACGTTCACCAGTTTCTGCAGGTTCTGCGCCACCTTCTCCGCACCGGATTGCGTGGAATCGACGACGATCGTCATGCGAGACACATCCGGTTCCTCGGTGTGGCCGACGGTGAGGCTCTCGATGTTGAACGCTCGCCTGCGAAATAGACTGGCAACGCGGTTTAGCACCCCTGGCTTATCCTCGACGCGTGCGATCAGCGTTCGCTTCATCGCTCACCTACCTTTGTCTGATGGGGCCTGCGGATCATCTCGTGCAGCGCTGCGCCTGAAGGGACCATCGGGTAGACGTTTCCGCCCTCTCCCTCCCCCACCACCTGAAAGTCGATCAGCGCCGGGCCGGAGTGCTTTCTCGCCTCATCGATCGCACTGCGTGCACCATCCAGATCCTTGGCGCGCCAGGCGCGAATTCCGTACGCCTCAGCCAGCTTGACGAAATCGGGGTTGGCAAGGTGCGTCGACTCGTAGTTTTTGTCATAGAACATCTCCTGCCACTGGCGCACCATCCCCAGGTATCCGTTGTCGCACAGGGCGATCTTTATCGGGAGCTCCTCCTGCACAACGGTCGCCAGCTCCTGCACCGTCATCTGGATACCTCCGTCCCCAACAATCGCCCACACCTCGGCATCGGGACACGCCATCTGGGCCCCGATCGCCGCCGGCAAGCCGAAGCCCATCGTCCCCAATCCGCCGGATGTGATGAACGCGTTCGGGTGATCGAATCGGTAGTACTGGGCGGCCCACATCTGGTGCTGGCCAACGTCCGTCACCACGATCGCCTCCCCGCTGGTTGCCTTGCTCATGGCGTCGATCACGTGCGGAACGGTGAGCCTCCCGTTGCTCGGCCGATGGACTACGTCGACCCGCCTTGAGTCCTCCAGCCAGTCTCGAAACTCAGTCCGCCACTGGGGCCTATCGCGCCCAGTGACAAGTGGAATGAGACTCGAAAGGGCCTCCTTGATATCGGCGCGAACGGCGACGTCGACCGGGATGAGCTTGTTGAGCTCCGCCGCATCCATGTCGATGTGCACCTTGCGGGCGTGCGGGGCGTAGCGGCTGAGGTCTCCGGTCACGCGGTCATCGAAGCGCATTCCAAGAGCGATCAACAGGTCCGCCTCCTGGATGGCGCTGTTCGCCTGCGCATCACCGTGCATCCCCATCATCCCCAGATAGAGCGGGTGTGAGGCGGGGAATCCCCCCTTGCCAAGAAGCGTTACTGTAACTGGACAATCGATTATCTCAGCAAACTCGCGAAGGGCGCTCTCCGCCTTGGACATGGAGACGCCGTGGCCGGCGAGGATCACCGGCCTCTGTGAGGAATCTATGAGCTCGGCAGCGCGCGCGATCGCCTCCGTCTGGTCGACGGCTTTGATGTAGGCGTGTCCGGGCAAGCGCACTTCCGACTCAGGAGGCACGAATTCCGTCTCCGCCTGTTGTACGTCCTTTGGTAGGTCGATCAGAACAGGCCCCGGACGGCCATGGCTCGCCAGGTAGAACGCCTCGTGGATCACGGAGGCGAGATCGCCGACGTCGGTGACCAGGTAGTTGTGCTTGGTGATCGGCAGGGTGATCCCGGTGATGTCCGTCTCCTGGAACGCGTCTGTTCCGATCAGTGAACTTGCCACCTGCCCGGTGATGCAGACGATCGGCGAGGAGTCCATCATCGCTGTAGCGATCCCGGTGACCAGGTTCGTCGCTCCCGGTCCGGATGTGGCTATCGCCACCCCGACCCTGCCGGATGCGCGGGCGTATCCGTCAGCGGCGTGCGCCGCTCCCTGCTCGTGGCGAACAAGGACATGGTGAATCCCGTATTCGCTCAATGGATGATAGGTGTGCATGATCGCACCGCCCGGGATGCCAAAGACCACCTCCACCCCCTCACGGTGCAGCATCTCCCACACAATCTGCGCTCCGGTCAGTCTCATCTGTTCCTCCTTACGCAAGCAAAAAATTAGGGCCGCCCAGTTGGACGGCCCTTTTGAGGCATTTTTATGGTGGTTTCGTCCAACCCGTTAAGGCCCACCCCCGATAATGACCAGGGTAATAACAAGGACCAGCAGGACGGAAACCACACTAAACTTCTTCACTAAAATAAAACCTCCAATAATCTACCGGCACCATAACACGAATCGAATCGATTGTCAAGTGCACAAGGTCCGCGAATATGAGCATGGCCCTGTCAGGCGCTACGGGCAAGATGAAACGAGCGTTCCCATGCTCCGATGCAAGGATAGGTGGCTAATAGCGTAGATGGATTAGCTTTTCTTACGGCGCGAGGTCAGCCTTCTCCTGCTGGTGACATCTACTCCCTTGTTGGGGGACATCCCGCGATTCATGCTGGATTCCAACGCTTCCCGAACTACCTCGATGGTGAGCTGATAGCGCTTCCCACCGGCGGAGACGTGGGGCGAGCGCGCCCTGAACTTCTACCGCGGCCTGCTAAGCGATTGACCAGTTAGTTTGATCTCGCTCTCAACTGGCCGCAGCCGGCGCTGATCTTCACTCCTCTCTCCATGCGCACCGTTGTGGTGAGCCCTGCATCCGTAAGCTCCTTGGCGAACGCGTCGACACGGTCGCGTGAGCTAGGGCGGAAGGTCGACGATGGGATCGGATTGAGCGGGATCAAATTGACGTGGCACAACAGGCCTGCCAGCAGCTGCGCAACCTTCTTCGCATCTTCAACGCTGTCATTCACGCCATCGATCAGTGCGATCTCAAATGTCAGACGGCGATGCGTCTTCCTGATGTAGGCGC
>CAYQFN010000165.1:0-3599 GCA_964416685.1 uncultured Thermotogae bacterium
GCAACTGACGCTGGAATCTCGGGGAGGGATGCGATCTGCTCAACTGTTGCCTGCGAGAGCTTCTGCAATGAGCCAAAGTGCGCTATCAGCGCGGCCTTGCGCTTCTTCCCTACTCCAGGAATCGTATCCAGGATCGAGCTGAGGTTTCTGCGGCCGCGCAGTTTGCGGTGGTAGGTGATGGCGAAGCGGTGCGCTTCGTCGCGGATCTGGCGCAATAGGAGCAGGGCCTTGCTGTCCGGTGGAAGTATGTGCGGCTCTGATTCTCCTGGGCGGAACACCTCCTCGTGACGCTTAGCCAGGCCGATCGCCTCGATCTCGTCTAGCTGCAGCTCGGATAACACGTCCACCGCCACGTGCAGTTGCCCCTTGCCTCCGTCGATCAACAGCAGGTCGGGGAGGCGGGAGAACTTCCCCTCCGTGATCGCCGGATCATTCAACTCGGCCAGGCCACGGCGGAAGCGGCGGCGCAGGACCTCGGCCATCATCGCATAGTCGTTCGGGCCTTCATCAAGGTGGACCTTGAACCTGCGGTAGGCATCGCGTCGCGGGCGGCCGTCCTCGAAGACGACCATCGATCCGGTCGATTCCGTCCCTTGGGTGTTTGATATGTCGTATGCTTCGATGCGCTGAGGAAACGATGACAGGGATAGCGCTGCGGCGAGCTCGCTCAGCGCCTCGCTCGATTCGCTGCGCACGGTAGCCGATTTCTGCTCGCGGTTGAGCGAATAGCGCGCGTTCTCGTTTGCCATCTCCACCAAATGGCGCTTCTCCCCGCGCTGGGGGCACTTGACGTGAACCCGGCGTCTGCGCAGTGATGTGAGCCAATCAGCGATCTCAGTGGCGTCATCAATCTCAACAGGAATGAGCACTTCTTGCGGAATCACCGTGGCAGCGGTGTAGTACTGCGGAAGAAAGGCGGAGAGGACCTCGCCCATCGTGGAGCCGTCCGGCGCGCGCAGGTGGAAGGTCTCCCTGCCGCTCAGGCGGCCATCACGGATGCGAAAGACCTCGGCGCAGGCGCGCTCACCTTGAACGGTGAGTCCGATCGCATCGATGTCGATCACGCGCGATAGGGATACCGACTGGCGTTCGAGGGCGTGCGTGACCGCGACGAGCTGATCACGCAATCTTGCTGCTTGCTCGAATTTCTCCTCCCTCGCCGCGCGGTCCATCTGCTCGCGCATTTGCTTCAACAACCCGGTCAGCCTTCCTTCCAGGAGCATCGCTGCCTGGTCGACATCCACCTTGTACTCCTCTTCACTCACGAGATTTGCGCACGGGGCCAGGCAACGGCCGATGTGGTAGTCCAGACACGGGCGGCGCGGTTTGTTCAGAGGGAGCTTGAGCGTGCACGTGCGGATGGGGAAGAGCTTCTGCGTCAGTTTCATCGTAGAGCGCATCGCCTTGCTGCTCGTGTACGGCCCGAAGTAGCGGGCACCGTCGTCCTTGCGTCGGCGGACGATCATCAACCGAGGGAACGGCTCGTTGGTGATCTTCAGGTACGGATAGCGTTTGTCGTCGCGCAGACGGATGTTGAAGTGCGGTTGAAGGCGCTTGATCAGGCTCTCCTCGAGGATGAACGCCTCCGATTCGGTAGCGGTCTGGATCACTTCGATATCGGCGATCTCCTGCACCAGGCGTCGGGTCTTGCGCGTTAGACCCTTTGAAGAGTGGAAGTACGATCGCACGCGGTTGCGCAGCACGACCGCCTTTCCCACGTAGATCACGTTCCCGTTGGCATCCTTCATCAGATAGACGCCGGGAGATGCGGGCAGGTGCTTCAGTCTGTCGGCGATGTTGCTGTTTGTCGTCATGAGAGTCTTCTTGCATGGTAGCCGCCATGCGATGGGCACTCAAATTTACTAGATGATACGAACCAGGCGCGAGTTGAGGGTTATCCCGGGAATCCGTCCCCGTTTGGCGATCGGTCTTCCCTCGATCTCCTTGATGTCGGCGGTGAAGTCGATCGGGCTGGCACCGGAGATGGCGCTTCCCACTCCAAACGCGTCGACAGAGGCGTTCTTCTCGCGGAACAGGGCGATGCGGGATGCGTCGATCCCGCCGGAGACGACGATCCTCACGTGCGAAAAGCCCGCCTGGTCGAGCCGTGCTCGCACTTCCTGCACCAGCTCCGGGGTTACCCGCCCTCGCTCGGACGGCGTGTCGAGGCGTACGCCCCACAGACGATCACCCAGGGCACGAGCGACACGCAGGCTCTCCTCGGCCTCGTCCCTGAACGTATCGACAAGGGCGATTCGCTTTATCTGCGGGTCGATGTATCGATCGAATGCCTCTGTCGCCTGCACCGTATCGCCGATGCACAGGATGAGGGCATGGGGGATCGTTCCCGAAGGAACCGTTCCCGCTAGAGCCGCGCCGGCCTGTGTGGCGCACCCCGAGCATCCGCCGACTATGGCTGCGTATTCCAATCGGGCGGAGACATCCGGATGAACGTGGCGAGCGCCGAAGTGGATCACCGGGGCCCCTCCCGCTGCATCGACGCAGGCACGCGCCTCACTCGCCCAGCCGCTCTCCTGGGCGAGGGTGCCAAGGATCGCGGTCTCGTATACACCGAACGCACGATACGGACCGCTGATACGCAGGATGACCTCCTTGCGCTCCATCGACTCTCCCTCTGGAATGGCCCAGACTTCACTGTCTGGAGGAAGGACATGTGTGAGGAGGGACTTCACTTCGTTCATCCCGCACAACACTCCGGAACGGGAGGGGAAGATCTCCATAGTGACACGCGGATTCAGCCCCTTCTGCTCCAGGATGCGGCGGGCATTCAAGAAGTAGATATCGGCCGTCTTGCCGGATAGGATCTGTTCAGATGGTGCGAATCTGTCTTCTTGATTCATCGCTTCTCTCCTTCAGTGATGCGTGCTCCGAAGACGTGTTCCATGTGGTGCAGCGCGAAAGCGTGAGCATCGCTGTCGAAGGAAGCGGCACAATCCTGGCGGACCTCGATGTCGTAGCCACGGTAATAAGCATCGGCCACGGTGTGCATGACGCAGATGTCGGTGCATACCCCGCAGACGATCACCTTTTCTACCCCGGCCCGTTGCAAGCGCTCGTGCAAATCGGTAGCGAAGAAGGCGCTGTACGAGCTCGTTTCGATGAGGGTAGCACGAGGAAGATAGACGGCCAGCTCGGGGATGATTTCCGCCTCGGTTGTGCCCCTAATACAGTGTGGTGGGAAGATCTTGAACTCTCTGTCACCTGGGACATGAGCGTCCGCGCTGAAGAAGACGGGAGTTCCTTGTCCCAGCTCCTGTTTAACAAGCCTGCTCACGAAAGGGATTATTCGCCGTGCCTCTTCTCCACAGAACAGTGGATATCCATCCTCCAGGAAACCCCGCTGCATGTCGATCACAAGAAGCGCACTCTGAGCGTTCATACTGGTCACCCCTTTGTTCCGCAATCGATAGTAGATCGATCATTCAGGGATTTCAACTTAAGATTCCCTATCTCCCTCTCCTTGGCAGGAGCGGTCGGGGTGAGGTGAGATAATGAAATTCCAGTTTTGACCCTCAGGTTAAAATGAAACTGGCGGAATACCCCGTAGTCTTGTTACAGGGATAGTCAGTTTCAAGGGA
>CAYQFN010000166.1:0-3582 GCA_964416685.1 uncultured Thermotogae bacterium
ATTTGACATGTTCTCACAGTACACTACGGTTCAAAGAGTATATAAAGTTTACCTACCTCAAGTATATGAAGTATATATAAGGGTATATACCGCTTTTAAACAAGTAATGAAAAAAGGTTAAATTTGAGAACATTCAAGACATGCAAGATATATTGGACATGATGAACACTTATGATTACTATTTACCCTACCAAAACATTGAGGAATTCTCTCTAACCTATACGTATCTCCAGGAGTAACGTGAGATGCTAAGCCATGAGTTTTTATTGTTTTTGTAGTTCTGCTATACCTTTTAGTCTTAGTTTTATAATAAGTTTTATAAGCCATGATCTCACAGTATAAAAAGAAGATAAATTAAAAATGGAGAGATTAGAAGAGGTTGTGTAATGCTTTAACAGGATCTAAGACTTCCTTAGTTAGCTTACCATTTTCATTAATAATTACGAAGTTGTTTTGAAGATCTAAATAGATTACATTCTTATTGTATAAGGGAGACTTTTTATTGAATTTAAAAACTACATACATGATCTCACAGTATGTCAGCCCCCTCTCGGGGGCTTCATCCGATTATATTCTACGACTAAGAGGTATATAAAACTTACCTACTTCAAGTATTTGAAGTATATATAAGGGTATATACAGCCTTTAATCAAGTAATGTAATGTAGTAATTAGTGAGTCTGAGTACTCAGGTGAGTAGTCGGGTCTCTTTGAGAAATAAAAATAAAATTATGGTGGTGGAGGTGTTCTACAGATTCCTCTCCTCCACCTAGGACCGTATCCTCTTCCTCTATGTTCATCTATTCTCACTACTTGGTTTGATCCACAGTTTGGACACTTTACAAATTGTGAGGGTATCCAAGGTGTTTCGAATTGATAGTTACATACTAAGCAGATCCACTTCTTTTTAATCACGTCTACTCACCTAGGAAGGGTAGTTTTCTATGTAGTATTTTAACTAATATGATGACTATGAAGATGAAGACTAGGAATTTTTGGAAGGGGTCTAATTGTTCAATATATGGTTGGAGTGGTTGTATGAAGAGTTCGTTAAATAGTGACATTGCGAAGAAGAAGAGTATGAAGGCTATGAAGGATTCTACATACTTTAACATGTGATTAACCTCTTCAGTTTATCTAACTTTGTAAGTAAGTTATATATGTTTGCTAATACTATGTGAAGCATATCCTGACTTTGAGGATTAATAACAATCCATTGGATAGTACTATCCTTGTGGATAATGTTTGAAACTGCCTTACCAATATTCTCAATTTCCTCTCTCGATGGTAGTGGGATTAGGTACTTCTCACTTGAGAAGGCTAGGTAGAATCTACTTACAGGTACTCTAATCCCATCATAAACTACTCTCTTAGAAGTTATTCTTAGTGGTATGATGAAGTTTAAGTAGACTTGAAATTCCTTAGTATCAAGGTCTAGTACGTATATCTTCTCATTAGTTAGTGAGATTAGTACTGTATTCTCTGGTGGATTGAGTAAGTATAAGCCTACGAGGTGATAAATATCATTTAGTAGTTCTCGTATTGTATAACCTGAGAGTTTTAGTATGAATTTCTGTGTTGATATTGGTACTGGTTGTAGTACTTCTAATTGTGAGTAAGTATAACCCATTTCTTGAAGTAATGCTTCAACTCTACTAGCTTCTTTCACTTGTTGTGATAGTATGAATAATCACCATTATTGAAAGGAGATATATACCTATTTAACTCTTTTTAAATTGAGTGTGATACTATTGTATGAACTTCTACAAGCTATTAGGAGTGTTGAGAATGGGTATGTAGTCTACAAACCTGAAGTTATTAGAAAACCTGAAATTAATATTGATGAGCTTTTAAAAGCAATTCAGGAGTGTGGTGGTAAGCCAGAAGTTTCAGGGAAGTGGATTGTTGTTAAGTTTAATTCTAAAGTCTATAAAGTTCTTGGTAATTTTAAATCGTGTTTAAAGTCAAAAGGATTCAGTCTTCCAATTACAGTTAGTGGAAAGTATGAGGTTGTTATTCCTAAGGAGTTAAGAGTTCCTGAGGTTAGGGCTGATGTAAGTATTGAGCCTGGTACTTATGACTTAAAGATTACACTCTCAAGTAATACTTACCCAATAAAGGATGAGTTGAAAAAGTTAGGATTTAAGTTTAAGGATGGTGAGTGGGTTAAGAGTATCTCACTAACTACTGCTGATAAGGAGTTGAAGAGTATTGTTTCTAAATTAAAGGAGATTGTTGATAAGTATGGTATTATACTAAAAGTTGAGAGGATTTCTAATATTCTTGAAACTGATATTGACTTTGCTAAGAAGAGGATTGAATCTGACATATCATTAATTAAAGAGTTTCGTACAAAGTTGAAGGATTTCTTTAATAAAGTTAGAGGATTCTTTAGGGCTAAGGGGTTAGAGGAGTTTATTGATTTATTTGATAGAGGTGAGTTGAAGATTGTAACAACTATTTCAGGTATTGAGAGGTTAATTTGTTTTAAGCCTAAGGGTTACCTACCTTATGAAGAGTTTAAGAAGTTGAGGAGTGAGTGGAATAAGATTGGTGGTAAGTATATTTCAGGTTATGGATTTTGTACTAGTGATGAGAAGTTAGTTACAGAGTACTCAGAGACTTTTAAGTATAGACCTATTTATCATGAGCTTAAGGAGATTACAGTTAATACTATTAATGAAGTTGAAGACTTACTTGAAAGTCTTAAAGTAAAGAAGGAGTTATTAGAAGAAGTTGAGGAGAAGTTAAAGAGTATAGGTGAACTCTAATGTTGAGGAGGATTAAAAACTTACTACATAGAGTACTACTACCTGAAGAGGCTCTAGGATTAGAGAATGAGATTTTAGTTTGGGATACTTCATCAATATCACATGCTTTAGAAGAGTTTTCACACTCAGTTATGAGTGCATACTTACAATTATCACCACCAAAGAATTGGAGTAAGTTAAAAACTGCAATTCTTAGAAGGTTTAAGAGTGAATACCTTAGTAGGAATTTACTAATTAAGTGTGATACTAATACTTGCTTCATACCAAATAGTATTGCACAGGAGTTAGCAAGAGATCCTTACTACAAAGACTCAATGAATATCCTACTAGGTAGGGGATACCTTGTTGAGGAGAAATACATTAGGAGGAAGAGTCAGAGAGGTTCACCTATAGGATTTTCACAAGTATTTAAGCCTAGACTACATGTTAGAGATCCTGATCCTGTACTAGTTAATAGGATTTTAACTTATGCTTCAAGATTAGGAATAAAAGTTTCCGAACAGGATGTAACAGCACTAGCCCTAGCTTATGAACTTGGTGGTATTCTAGTTACTGCTGATAGGAGGTTGGTTGAGTTAGCAAATTTACTAAATGTTAGAGTTATCTATACTATACCTAAAGTTTCAGTAGAGCAGAAGAGGGAGGTCGTAACAATATAAGTTATGATTGTACGAATTATTTGACCATGAGCCTATCCTCTATATAGGAGTACTTTTATGTTCATCATTTTTTCGAAATTCGTAATTTGGTACTAATCTTCTTGTTAAACTTTATAAGTATACCTAAGTGATATAATTAGTGGATGAAAAATG
>CAYQFN010000167.1:0-3553 GCA_964416685.1 uncultured Thermotogae bacterium
TCTTTATTTAGCGATTTAATCGACATGAATCACCGATTTCAGTCCGAAAACATCGCGGGGAACTTGGGCCTAAAAGCTCCCTACTTGCTGAATGTAGAGGATAGAAGAGGTACAAGGAGCCAGACAACACATTTAGGGCCTCACTCCGATCACATAATCGTAGATCCGTCGCTTGATTCGCAGTTCGTTAAGCTGCGCTCCTAACTCAGCTATCTCAGGGTCGAGAGCGTACAAGTAATCGTGATCCAGTCGCCCCCGCACATCCAGCTTACGTCGATTCAACAACGCCGACAGGCGCAATTCGTACAGCTCGCGTTTGAGCATGTAATAGCGGTGTCGAACAAGGTATCGCTCTCTCCCGCTTGCGTTGCGCCACTCTTCCTCGACTTGAGCCACTTGTAGTTCCAAACCGACGATTTTCGCTTCGAGTTGTTCGATGACATTGGGGTCGGGTAATCCGTTATTGTCGCCCACGCGCCATTCAGGAAAGGTCATAGACGTGACCACACGCTCATCCGGCGGAACGCTAAGCGCAGGGAACTCTTCCGCGATTTCAAGGGTTTGAATGCACTTCGCTGGGGCTGTTTCGATAGTGGTTTTGGGGGTTCCCCAAACGGTCGTTTCCAGATATTCCCGGCTCAGAGGGCAATTGCTTCTGGTAGGATTGTAGAATCGAGCGAGTAGTTTGTCGCCGTAGATGCCCAGGCTACTCAGCGGCAACTCTTCTTGCAGGAATTGCCACTCAGTTTGTTCCCCTGTTCCCTGAGCAGCCACAATCAGCGGGGGATTTTGGAATCCTGCATTCAGCCTATGAATGGCCAGATCATCAACGGTTGTCTTGCCGATCAGCACAGCGATTTCGTGTCTCACAGTTCGTTCACAGCGAGCATCCGGCACGTACATGAACGGGCCAGCATCCCCAGAACGACACCTCAGGTCAGGGGCAGTCAACCATTCAACAGAACGGCGCAGGGTGAGCGAAATCACTCCACTGTCAACTGCTTGATAGGCGCGGATGCCTTTGGCCATGACCACCGCTGACGTACTCCCATCGGAGATAGCTACGAAATCATGGAAGGGAAAGGTTGACACCTCTCCTACTTCACGCTGTCCCAGAAGCACTGACGCCAGTTCCTTGTCCAATTGGCGCGGTAGCAGGTCTTTGTCGACTACTGGCCGCTTCACTAAATCAAAAGGCATTCCTGCATAAACCTCTCCGGGCTGAGCCGTCTCGAACACCATGTCCACTCTGAAACCTGTTCCCTTGGAATCCAGATCGACCTCCCAGCGCAGCAACGGCGATTGGTCAAACGTAAGCCGAACAGTGGCCGATACTCGTGCGTTCTCCCAAAGGAGGGTACAACCATAACGCACGACGCAGTGGTGGGGACTTCTCTCCTCGATGATCAGCGGGCCAATAGCTTGGCAGACAGCGCGATGGTCGCCTGTTTCGTCGGAGTAGGTGTCGCCTACCTCTTCAGTCACCACAAGATAGCCTAACCTGGCTGCCCCCATCTGCACTGTGCCATCGGTGTTTACAGATGCTGCATAGTAATTGTTTTGCCACTTGAAGTCGGTCACTGGCTGCTGTGGGCGTTCGACTGGGGACGATTCGGTCACTCGCCACACACCGATGCCTTTGGTGCACAAGTGATATGCCTTGTCTTCCACTACCTGCCATCCCTCATAGGCAAAGGGATTGGTGCTGACTGCATACATGCCCGGCGCAAAGTCACGGAGGGTGTACGCCAGTGAGGTTTGTACGTCTTGCTTGATGTTTCGATACAGCTTGCGATAGCTATCTTCCATTTTCTCATGAACTTGATCAATGCTCACACCGCAAATGCAATCATGGATGGTGTTCTGGAGCAAGGACCGAGCCCAAGTTTCATACTGCTGTGCCTGATAGGCACGTCCATGTAAGCGGGCTAGTACAGCCAAGGGCTCGCATAGTCCGAATAACAGATGTTCGCTGTCCCGATTCATCACCTTCAGATAGGTCCTGGTCGACAGTGTACCTGGGAATACAGCACCATATTTCCCGGAGTTTAGCTCGCCTGCAATGATCGGTAGATGTGGCACTTTGTCGTTCACTTCCTGGGCGAAGTCACCCGGCGACGACTCTTTGATTCGTACATGTTTTGGTATATCTGCTGCATGCTCCCGGTAGAAGAGCGCGGGGTCTTCCGGGTTTTGTTCAAGGTCATAGCCATCAAACAGGGGAATGTCGGGGGTGGGGTAGTATGGTTTCAGTTTGGCGATTTCCGCCTCCAAGCGTTTGATAGAGACCTCGGGCACACGGGTAATCCCGTAAAGATTGCGATAACCGCCAAACAAATTGATTGCCAATAACTGCTGCCCGTTGGCACTCTGCCATCGAAAATACGGTTCCATTTTAGGAATGCCGCGCCAGACAAAGACCGCGTCGAGACCGAATAGTCGATGGAGCTGCGGAGCTTGTGAAATGTGTCCAAACGTGTCCACCAACCAGCCGGTATGATTGCGGCCGCCATGTTGATGCATGTCTTTTCGCCCATAGAGCAGATTCCTGATCAAGGATTCGCCACCCGCGATCCGCCAGTCAGGCTGACAATAATAGGGGCCGATGATCAAATTACGAGCACTAATCAGCTTATCCACTTTGTCACGATAATCGGGAGCCAATTTCAATAGATCTTCGATGACCAGTGTCTGTCCGTCGAGCAGGAACCGATAGTTGAGGTTGTTCGCAGCCCGACGTTCCAAGGCTTCAACTAACTTAGGGATCCATTGATTGGTATAAATCGAGGTCAAGAACCACTCTCGGTCCCAATGTGTATGATTGATGATGTGAGCAAAAATGTCCATGTAAGTTCCTATTTGAGGCTAGAATCGGCCGGCAGGCCAGGGTTTGTGGAATAGGAGGTACGATTCAAGTTACTCTCCGATGATCTGACAACAAACGGAATGTCAGGATTTGGTATGGTTCGATAGTGACTTGCAGGTGATCTCCTTCCACTTCTACTTGTTCTTGGTTTTCTTCAAGGAGGTTCGTGCGCCAGGCTTTTGCGAGAGAGAAATCGGTTGTCAGCGTAACATGACCGCGCTGGCGTTGGCATTCGTACAAGCGCACAATCACCCCCTGGCCATCCTCGGCTTGTTTGACTGTCTCGATGACGACATTCGGCGAGTCAACGGCCACCAACGAGCGGATCATACTGTGACTAATGCCGACACCGTTCACGCGCCGCACGATCAGTGGGTCATTCAGCGCGTAGGCTGCTGGCACCGTGCCTGTCCGCCAATCGCCGCGGTGGGGCAACAGGCTGTAGGTGAAGTGATGCTCCCCCTGGTCGGCGTTGGGATCGGGATAGGTGGGGCCTCTCAGCAGGGACAGGCGTATGACGTTATCGTGTACATCGTGACCGTACTTGCAGTCGTTGAGCAAGCTAACACCGTAGTTCCCCTCGCTCAGGTCAACCCACTTGTGCGCCACCGTCTCGAAACGCGCCCAATCCCAGGATGTGTTGCGATGGGTGGGGCGCTGGATATTCCCCCATTGGATGTCGTAGGT
>CAYQFN010000168.1:0-1860 GCA_964416685.1 uncultured Thermotogae bacterium
CTGGCTCGCGCAGCATCATCGCCATCAGCACCCGCGCCTGTTCCCCGCCAGAGAGATCGCCGACAGGAGTCTCCAGCTGGTCGGGACGGAAGCCGAACCGCAGCGCCCACGGGATGATGTGCGTGCTGCGCCCGAGGTAGGAAACCGTGTCCCCGCTCGGGGCGAGGGCCCGCCGCAGACGCTCACTCTTGTTGAGCTGTTCGCGTTGTTGATCGAACAGGGCGATGCGCAGATCGGTAGCATGTTTCACCGTCCCCGCATCGGGCTGAAGCTTCTGTGCCAGCACGCGCAGCAGTGTGGTCTTGCCGGAGGCGTTGTTCCCGGCGATGCCAATACGGGAGTCGCGGGTGACAAACACGTCGAGGTCGCGAAACAGATCCTTTCCGCCAAGCGACTTTTCTATCCCCTTGGCGATGATCAGGTCGTTGGTGCGGCGGCCGGTGGAGCGAAAGCCGATCTCGAGATCGGCCCCCTTCTGCTGGCGCCGCTTCACCTCGGAGAGGCGCTCGATCTTCTCATGGGCCGCATCGACCCGGTACGTGGCCTTTGTCCCGCGCGCCTTCGGCCCGCGGCGCAGCCACTCCACTTCGCGCCGGACCTCGCCAGCAAGCGCACGCCGCTCCTCGTCCTCCGCCTGTAGGAACGCCTGGCGTTTTTCGAGAAAGTCGCTGTAGTGTCCGCGCACGCTGAAGAAGCCGTCGCGATAACGGGGATTGAGCTCTACGATGCGGTCGGTGATGCGCTCCAGGAAGTAGCGATCGTGCGTGGTGACGACAAACGAGATGCGCGAGCGTTCCAGGAAGCGCTCCAGCCAATCGATCCCCTGCAGATCAAGGTGATTCGTCGGCTCATCCATCAGCAGCAGATCCGGCTCCTGCACCAGACTGCAACCGATCGCCAGGCGCTTACGCCAGCCGCCGGATAGATTCTGGGCAAGCACGCTTCCGTCCTCGAACCCCAACCGTCTCATCATCTTGCGTGCGCGCACGGGCCGCTCGTACTCCTCCATTGGAAGCTCGGAAAGAGCCGCGAGGAGCGCGCCTTCAACCGTCATCTCAGGAGGGAAGATATCGATCTGAGGGAGATAGGCGATGTGGGCATCATTCGCTCGATCGACTGCTCCGGAGTCAGGAGGCTCGATCCCAGCAAGGATCCGCAGGAGCGTCGTCTTACCCGCTCCGTTCGGCCCGATCAGCCCGACGCGTTCCTCCTCGTGGAACGTGATCGACAGGTGGTCGAACAGATCGTGCGAAGCGTACGTCTTACCAAGATCTCGCACCGCAAGTATCGCTCTCAACTGATCTCCTTCAATATGTGGAAACCTGCTCTTCCCTCATTCCATTCTTCCCGTTCCGACTCTTGCTCTGCGCTTCGATGGTAGTTCACCACCAAGGACACGAAGAAACGGTACTTCTGTCTTTTCCCCTTTGCGCTCTTTGCGTTCTTTGCGCGAGGCGTTCTGCGCTCCGCGTTCAGAGTCCTCTCGCCCACGCGCCATTGATCGTTCAAATCACGAATGACACGAATGCCTCAAATGTCACTAATACTGCTCAATGTAAAGGATCATCCACGTCTATTCACTCGTGGGATTCGTCCCATTCGTGCAATTCGTGATATCTGTCTTCGTTCCGCTTTCCAAGCTCCACATCCCCCGTTTCTAATCGCTTGCTCGAGCACGTCAAGAAATGCCTTCTGTTCTATTATCTGTTGCCTTCCTTTGCATTCTTAGCATTCTTTACCTGAGAAAGGGCTTTTTCTCTCACCCGCTCGTTACTGCTCGCTCAAGGCCTGCCTCGTGCGGACATGCGTAGGCAGGTCCAAGATTGCCAAGAAATGCTTTCTATTCTATAATCTTTGCGT
>CAYQFN010000168.1:1960-3473 GCA_964416685.1 uncultured Thermotogae bacterium
TCTTTGCGTGAGGCGCTTTTCAAGCTCCCCATTCTGCGCTCCGCGTTCAGAGTCCTCTCGCCCACGCGCCATTGATCGTTCAAATCACGAATGACACGAATGCCTCAAATGTCACTAATACTGCTCAATGTAAAGGATCATCCACGTCTATTCACTCGTGGGATTCGTCCCATTCGTGCAATTCGTGATATCTGTCTTCGTTCCGCTTTCCCAATTTCTAATCGCTTGCTCGAGCACGCCAAGAAATGCCTTCTGTTCTAGAATCCGTGGCCCTCCTTTGCGTCCCTGGCGCTCTTTGCGTGATAGATGCCTTCCCCCTTCGGGTTGTTCATTCCCTTCGTGGTGAGTGATCTTCCGTTTGCTTTTTCCGTTCCACACCCCGAGTTCCCCGCTCTGCGTTCCCACCTCCCTTATCGTACGCAATCTGCGGCACTGTTTCCTGTATTCTTGCCGTCATGGATCCATAGGACTACGATAGATGTATGACAGCATCAATTCACGTAGGCACTTCAGGCTACAGCTTCAAAGACTGGCTGGGAACAGTCTATCCGGCCAAGATGAAAGCAGGACAGTTTCTACCTTATTACGCCCGGATGTTCGACTGCGTAGAGATCAACTCGACCTACTACCGCGTCCCATCCCCATCGATGTTCGAGAACATGCTGCGCAAAGTCCCATCCGACTTTACGTTCGTTGTTAAGGTGCCAAGGGAGGTGACACATGACAGGGAGAAGATGGCCTCTGTCGTCTCGCCGTTCATCACCAGCATCGCGCCACTCGTGGAAGCCGGGCAATTGGGCGCTCTCCTCGCCCAGTTTCCCTTCTCGTTCAAAGCAACTTCAGGCGGAATCGATCATCTCAAACGCATTGCGGACGCGTTCAGAGGCCAAGGCATCCCGCTGAACATCGAGTTTCGCCACGAAAGCTGGTACACGCAAGAGACCTATGACATGCTTAAGAGACTGAGCCTGGGCTTTGTCAACGTCGATCTGCCTCCCCTTCCCGGCCTTCCGCGCGCGAGCAACGTCGTTACGTCCGACGTTGCTTACTATCGCTTGCACGGAAGGGATGCTGCGGCGTGGTGGAATCATCCAACGCCGAGCCACCGCTACGACTACCTGTACAGCAATGATCAGCTTGAGGGGTGGGCAAGGCGGGTTGAGGAGGCAGCCCCAAGAGCAAAATCAAGCTACATCTTCAACAACAACTGCCATCTTGGCCAGAGCGTCGTCAACGCGCTCCACCTGCATCAACGTCTCGGGCTTCCCAAGCCGACGCTACCACCTGGTCTCGCACCCGATATGTTTGACCCATCCATCGAGGATTTGATCGCTCAGATCAAAGAACGCATCCTTGAGAAGCGAGGATAACAAAGCGGGGTCAGGTCTTGCAATCCAACATGCAAATACCTGTAAACCTATGAGCATTGCATGTTGGATTGCAAGACCTGACCCCGCCCTTATCGATTCTCAGTTCACGTCACCTAGATAGCATACTTGGGGAGTCTCACCAC
>CAYQFN010000169.1:0-3468 GCA_964416685.1 uncultured Thermotogae bacterium
ATGTACCATGCTATGCGGCGAGGCAGAATTGATTGCGGCTAGTTGCCCACACCAAGTAGCGAGGAACCCACCTTTTCAGCATGTCCTCCTTATGGAGTTGAGATTGATGGTATGGTAGCTGCTCGGTGTGGAGCGTGGGTGAAGGACTTTTCTGCAAGTTATCAGGATGAAGATGGGTGTGGATGGTTAATGCCTGACTCTTCGCAACACTACGATTCATGAGTTGGTGCAACAGTCAGCCCAGAGCTGCAACGAAGGCAAGATCGTTTTACAAGAGATCTTTCATGCACCTAAGGCAACTCCTATACCACTTAATGCAATCGATCCTGAATAATAAAAGAGACCTCGACGACTTTGTGGACATAACACATGATACATTATCTCCTTGTTGCCTCTTATATTCTTCACGATGAAGAAAAGGCGCGCTTCTACGAGAGGCTCTTTCAACATTCAGGAGCTAGTGCTCCGCGCGGCGACGGCGATACCAGATGATGTACCCGATAACGAGAAGTACTATCCCTGCTCCGGTGTAAATTGTTATTTTATGCAGAGAACGGGTGATCGCCTCCTGGTTGTTGCCGATCACGTAGCCAAGTAACGCAAGGACACTCGCCCAGATGCCGGCACCGAGTCCGGTGAATAACAGGAACTTCCCGATCGGCATGCGCGCTAGGCCTGCGGGAAGAGAGATGTACTGGCGCAGACCCGGAATGAGTCTGCCGACAAAGGTGCTGATCTCCCCGTGGCGCTGGAATGCTTCCTCCGCTCGGTCGTAGGCGCGCTCAGTTAGTCCGACATATTTTCCGAAACGCAGGATCAGCGGTCGCCCCAAGCGAAGCGATATCCAGTAATTGAAGAGCGCTCCCAAGAGCGATCCAACGATCCCCAACAGAACGACGATCCACAGATCCATATCCCCTTGACTGGCCAAATAGCCAGCGGGAGGGATGACAAGCTCACTCGGAAATGGAAAGAACGAGCTTTCGAGGAACATGGCCACTACAATCCCTGCATATCCCATTCCGTCCACAATTCTAACGATTGTTACAATGATTGCGTGCATTCTATGCCCGCTTGTGCCGAAGGGCTGCCAGCATCCTTGTCTGCACGCGATGGAGCCAGTCTGCAATGAGATCACTCCTGCTCCGCAGGAGGTGGATGACGAACGAGGCGAGGGTTCCCACCAACGCACCGGCAAGGACATCGAGCGGAAAGTGAACGCCGACGAAGACACGCGCAAATGCAACAAGGACGGCAAGGAGGACGGCCTGCGGCCAGAAGATCGCAGTACCCGAAAAGAGCAGACTCATGGCGATGGCGAACGAAAAGCTCACATGGTCGCTTGGGAAGCTGTTATTCGCCACGTGCAGGATGAGTGGCCGGCCAATACCAAGCACGGAAGGGAGAGCCTGATAGTGGAAAACACCAACGATGCGAGCAAGGACGAGCGCCCCACCACCACTGAGAGCAGCGCGGAAGGCCGCTCTTCTTCCAATAGTCTTGCCGAATATCCATAGGTACACAAGAAATGCAATGAGGATAAGGGGGATGTACTGCGCACAGAAGACCATGAGGGTATCTAGGAAAGCACTGTGGTGCGAAAGCTGGTTTATGATAAGGAACAATCGCTCGTTCACACTATTACTCCCCCTCTTCGATCTTCACAGAATAAGTCCCGGTCCCCGCCGCGCCGCGCGTCACCACGATGCAGATCTCGCTGTACTGATCGGGTGATTCTACGATAACAGGCTTTCCTTCAGCAAGCGAGTGAACAGTGTACGTCTCGCCTATGGCAAGGACAATGTTGCTCCGAAATACCGTCTCCTCGTCGCCAGCAAAGGAAATCACCATCGTTTTCTGCGTAGTCGCCCTCAGGCGCAGGTAGTCGATCCCGTAGGCGTGGGCGACGCGAAGCGGCTTCCCCGCAGGGTCATCTGCGTACAAGAGCTCATATGGCGGAACGCTTTCCACATTTGATCGATCTATTAGAAGATCTTCTCCATTCCATACACCTTCATACGTAGATACGGGAAGCTCATTGCGCCACAACGATGAAGACTCATGTCGTTTTGCCCTTTCCTTACCCGCCTCAGAGTGAAAGAGGCCCGATATCACGTCACGATCCGGAAGATCATCCATTGCTGCGGCGACAGCAAACTCCTCCCACAGGTCATCGAAGGTGAGTCCCTGATCGCGAAAGGCGGCATCGATCGCGTAGCGGCCATCGTAGATCGCGCTCTCAGCCATAACGCGCTTGATCGCATCCGCGCCGCCGTGACGGCTGGAGAGGAAGACCCAGAATATCCCGGCATCGTAGGTGCGATAGAAGAAGTCGATCGAATCCGGTGCGAGAAGGAGATCGAGGCCGTCCTCAAGATAGTCGTTCACATCCGGATAGACCAGCTCCTGCGCCCAGACGGCGAGCGGCTCGACGAAGGGCTGATCGCTCATGTCGTTCTTCCCCGCAAGGGCCAGTGTGTCTTGAACAACGTGAAACAGCTCATGCGCGGCGGTGCTTCTCACAAGACTATCTATCGTTGTGTGAACGTGCATCCATCCGATCGCATCGCGCATCTCAGCCTCTGGCGCGATCGTCACTATTGGCACAGGATTTGTCGGATCTGTCGTGTCCATGTATTCAGATCCCAATTCGCCGCCACCATCGGAAGAGATTCTGACCTCGATCTGCTGGTAGGGAAGAGAGAAGCCGTAAGTATCAGTCAGTACGCTGTAGGCACCTTCGAGGGCGTCTCGCACTGTGGCGGCGTAGTCCACATCCACCGCGTCTGCTCCGCTCGTTTCATAACTGATGATGAAGTGATCGCTTCCCAGCCCTCCCTGAGCAGCGAATCCACCGACCGCTGCAAGTAGGACAATAATGAGAAGAAAACTGAAGCGCATGCTTTGCCTGTCCATAATCCCTCCTGAGAAAACAGATTTTCCTCCTTTGAGGATACGCCGTTACATCCTGGAGAAGCAAGGAAGGGCAGGTGCCAAACGATGCATCTATCGCTAGAGATGCTTCTGCACTTCCGCCAGCAGCTTTTGGGCCTCCTGCTGAGCAAAGGCGTTGTACAGCGGGTACTTGTCTCCAACTTCGGCGGAGATTATCTCGTTTAACACATTGGCCGCCTCCCGCCACCTTTGTCTTGGAAACGGATAGTAGGTGAGAGGCGTGCTCCGGTTCGTCAGATTGCTGTTTTACCGCCCGAGTGGCGATGAACGAGGCGCAGTACTTGGAGATCAGCTCCTCGGGGACTGAGTCCTCGTAGAATCCAATGATGACGAATCCAGCATCGATCTGCCCGTGCATCTGATCGTGCAGCGTATGGCCAAACTCCAGCGGAGCGTCCTTCCCGTAGTGCAGGGCCCGCTCCTCCTCGCTGATGCTCGATAGCTCGGAATAAGGAGGCGGGAAACGAACCTGCAGGATGCCTTCCTGTCTTCAGCAGATCGAACAGATAGAGA
>CAYQFN010000170.1:0-3434 GCA_964416685.1 uncultured Thermotogae bacterium
AGGCCTAGCCTCCAGCGACGCGTTCGACGATGAGTTGAGGTGCGCTCACCTCTTTGTCGCGGATCGTGTACGCCTGTGTCACCATCGCTCTCGGCTGCTCTAGGTTCGCCTCGTCGTTCACGTGCAGGATGGCGAGCGGCTCGCCTTTGTTTACGGGCTCTCCGACCTTGCGCACGACCTCGATCCCTACGGCTGGATCAATCACATCGTCCTTGGTGAAGCGACCGGCTCCGAGCAGGTTCGCCGCCCGCCCGATCGAAAGCGCATCGAGGTCTGTTACTACACCGCTTTGTGTCGCCAGGATCTCGATCTGCTTGTTCGCAGTCGGCAGAAGACGCAAATCGTCCACGACGTCGGGGTTTCCTCCCTGGTTCTTCACCATCTGTACGAACTTCTCCAGCGCTGAGCCGTCGTGCAGGAGTTTCCGCAGTTGCTCCACGGCCCGGGCATGATCGCTGATCTTGCCGGAGGAGATAAGGAGCTCGGCTCCAAGGGCACAACACAGATCCTCCAGATCCTGCGGCCCGTGGCCCTTCAGGGTATCGATCGCCTCGCGCACCTCGAGCGCGTTTCCGACCATCCTTCCCAGTGGCTGCGACATGTCGGTGATGAGCGCGGAAATCTTCCTGCCGAGGTGCACGCCGATCGCGACGAGCGCCTGCGCTAGGTGGCGGGAGTCGTCCAGTCTCTTGAGGAAGGCCCCCGATCCGGTCTTCACGTCGATCACAATCCCGCGCGCTCCCCCGGCGATCTTCTTGGACATGATCGAGGAGACGATCAGTGGCAGTGAATCGACGGTCGAGGTGACGTCGCGCAGCTCGTACAGGAGCCGATCTGCGGGGACCATATCAGCGGTGTGATCGGCCAGGGCGAGGCCGGTGCGCTCGACGAGGCCCAGGAACTCCTCGCGGGACAGGTCGGTGCGGAACCCGGGGATAGACTCCAGCTTGTCTATCGTTCCTCCGGTATGCCCCAAAGAACGCCCCGAGAGCTTGGCCACGGTCAGTCCCGCGGCAGCGAGCAGCGGAATGAGGACGAGCGATGTCGTGTCCCCGACTCCTCCGGTGGAGTGCTTGTCGACCGGGAAACCGTTCATCTTCGATAGGTCGAGCATCGTCCCGGAGCGAGCCATCACATCGGTGAGAACCGCCGTCTCTTCATCATCCATCCCCTTGAAGTAGATTGACATCAATAGGGCGGAGACCTGATAGTCAGGGATCTCTCCACCTACGTATCCATCGATGAGGAACTGAATCTCCTCGCGGCTAAGCTTCTCTCCATCGCGCTTCTTTCTGATCAGGTCGACTGTTTTCATAGCGCGATAATTCTATGTCACGCCCACTGTTCTGTCCAATTTTCGCTCTTGCCCTTGCTTGCCTGTAACGATGGAGTGCATAATCTGCCATTATGAAACCATTCTCGTGTGAAAAACCATTTATTGGCATGATCCATCTGTCCCCCCTTCCCGGAACCTACGCCTATACCGGCGAAGGCCTGGGGAGGATTACGGAGAAGGCTCGCCGCGATTTGGACGTGCTTCAGTCGGGCGGAGTTGATGCGGTCATCGTGGAGAACTTCGGTGATGCGCCCTTTGCTAAGTACGCGGCAAAGGAGACAGTAGCTATGATGACGGTCGTGGTAAACGACATCGTTCACGCGGCGCGGGTTCCAGTTGGCGTGAACGTACTTCGCAACGATGGCATAGCAGCTCTTTCCATTGCTGCGGCGACCGGGGCTGAATTCGTGCGGGTAAACGTGTTCTGTGGGGTCGCGTTCACCGATCAGGGAATGGTCGAGGGGAACGCGCATGAGCTTCTCGACCTGCGCAAGCGCCTCGGCTATGACGTGAAGATTCTCGCCGACGTGCACGTGAAGCATGCTGCTCACCTGACGACGATCGAGGAAGCGGCGCTCGATGCCGATCGCAACGGCCCGGACGCACTGATCGTATCGGGAATAGGGACAGGGAAGCGCACCCCGCCAGAGAACCTGGCCAAGGTGAAGCAGATGACAGATCTCCCGGTCTTCGTCGGTAGCGGTGTGCGGATCGATAACCTTTCCACCTACCACGCGGCGGATGGGTTCATCGTTGGCACGATCCTCAAGGAGGATGGGAAGATCGACGCTCCGATCAAGCCTGAGGGAGTTCGTGCGATGGCCGATGCGATCGCCGAGCTGCGCAGCAAGGGATGAGCCGCATCCTCGTCCTTGGTGACATCAACCTCGATGTGTTGGCGAGCGTCCCATCACTGTTGCCAATGGATGGTGAGGTAAGGACGAAAGTTCGCGTTGAGCCGGGTGGTTCCGCGGCCAACTTCGCCCGCGTCGCTGCCTGTGCTGGTGCAACAGTCGAGTTCATCGGTTGCGTCGGAGACGATCTTGTTGGTGATTTTCTCGTCGAATCATTGAATCGGTCTGGGGTGATCCCTCACCTGCAGCGAAACAAGAAGCAGAGTGGGACGATAGTCTCTCTCAACAGGGATGGAGGAAAGACGATGCTCTGCTCGCGCGGGGCGAACGATAGCATGAATCGTTCATTCATCGATGAAAAATGGTTCGACGGCGCAGATCACCTGCATATTTCGGGGTATGCGTTCCTAAGTGAGGCACAGCGCGCCGCAGCCAGAAGTGCGGTTGCGGTAGCGCAATCACGTGAGATGAGCATCTCCATCGATCCCCCACCGGCCAACCTGATCTCATCCTACGGCGTGAAGCGGTTTGTGGATGAAATAGGTGCAGTACGCATCGTACTTCCAAACCTAGAAGAGGGAAGGATCATGACCAGCAAGAAGGCCCCGGGCGAAATCGTTGACACGCTTTCCACGGTGTTCCCTATCGGCGCTTTGACGATGGGGCGCCTGGGCTCAATCGCTTGGGAAGGGACGAAACGCTCAGTTCAAAGGGCAGAGATGATCGATGGTGTGGATCCAACTGGGGCGGGGGATGCCTTCGCAGCAGGGTTCATCGTCTCCTACCTTGAGGACGACGACATAGATCGAGCAAACAGAGATGGAGCCGCTGCTGCACATAACCACCTCTTACAGCGGTCACGCATCACGTAGCGTGTGCAGCTTGCCACGCGTGGCTTGCCTGCTACGTTGAGGCGTAGATCAGAGTAATAGGGAAACGTGGGAGGCGAGATCCCACGAAGATCGTGCTTTCATGGCGCAAAGAGGGTTTCGTCTGGACATGAAGCCTTTCTCACAGTTGACGAAGGAGACCATCGCGTATATGCTCAATGGATGAAAACTACATATCTGCTCATGTTGGTGCTGGTCGGCTTACTTCTATCTGGCTGTGGCTTCATCTTCAACTTGAGATTCCCTGTGGTCTTGCCGCAGGGTTTCCCTATCTCCCTCTCCTTGGTAGGAGAGGGTCAGGGGTGAGGTGAGATAATGAAACCCAGGTTTTGACCTTCAGGTCAAAATGAAACT
>CAYQFN010000171.1:0-3431 GCA_964416685.1 uncultured Thermotogae bacterium
GGATCACTAAGGCCGACTTTCGTCCCTGCTCGAGGTGTCCCTCTCGCAGTCAAGCCCCCTTATGCCTTTGCACTCAACGGCGGGTTTCCAATCCGCCTGAGGGGACCTTTGCGCGCCTCCGTTACTCTTTAGGAGGCGACCGCCCCAGTCAAACTACCCACCTAACACTGTCCCACGACCGCTGCTAACGGCCGATGGTTAGAGCCTCAACACACGCAGGGTGGTATTCCAAGGACGGCTCCACCGAGGCTAGCGCCCCAGCTTCATCGCCTCCCACCTATCCTACACAACGAATGCTAAAACTCAATGTCAAGCTATAGTAAAGCTCCACGGGGTCTTTTTGTCCAGCCGCGGGTCACAGGCGTTTACACCTGTGCTTCAATTTCACCGAGCATTCAGTCAAGACAGCGCCCAAGTCGTTGGACCTTTCATGCGGGTCAGAACTTACCTGACAAGGAACTTCGCTACCTTAGGACGGTTATAGTTACCGCCGCCCTTCACTGGGGCTTCAGTTCGCCGCGTTAACAGCTCCCCTTAACCTTCCAGCAGTGGGCAGGTTTCAGACTCTATACATCCTCTTACGAGTTAGCAGAGTCCTGTGTTTTTGCTAAACAGTCGCTCAGGCCGATTCTCTGCGGCCACCCGAGGGTGGCCCCCCTTATCCCGAAGTTACGGGGTCATTTTGCCGAGTTCCTTAACTGAATTTCACTCGTCCACCTTAGTATACTCAACTCGCCTACCTGTGTCGGTTTGCGGTACGGACTCTTTCTTGCTCGCTAGAGGATTTTCTTGCCCAATGACCCCTTCCCCCTTCGCCCTAAAGCGGGCTCGCCATCACACCTCGACTTAACGGGAGAACGGATTTGCCTATTCTCCCTACCTTGGTGCTTGGACACACTATTCCGTCAGTGTGCGGAGAGGGCCCTTCGGGGTCCCCCCTTTGCTCAAATGCAAGATTAGAGGCGCAGGAATATTAACCTGCTGTCCATCGCCTACCCCTTTCGGGTTCAACTTAGGTTCCGCCTAACCCTGGGAGGACAAGCCTTCCCCAGGAAACCTTAGGCATTCGGTGGCAATGATTCTCACATTGCTCGCGCTACTCATGCCGGCATTCTCTCTTCCGTCTCGTCCACCAAGCCTTACAGCTCAGCTTCAACCGTTAACGGAATGCTCCCCTACCAATACCGCTCGAAAGAACGGCATCCCGCAGCTTCGGTACCACGCTTAGCCCCGTTAAATTTTCGGCGCATCGCCGTTAGACTGGTGAGCTATTACGCACTCTTTAAAGGATGGCTGCTTCTAAGCCAACCTTCCAGCTGTCTCGACAACAACACTTCCTTTCCCACTTAGCATGGATTTGGGGACCTTAGCTGGCGGTCTGGGTTGTTTCCCTCTTGAGCGTGGACGTTATCACCCACGTTCTGACTCCCGTGAAACGATCTGTTGGTATTCGGAGTTTGCTTAGGGTCGAGAGTTGCCCCCCTTCCCCGATCAGTGCTCTACCCCCAACAGTCTATAACACGAGGCTAGCCCTAAAGCTATTTCGGGGAGAGCCAGATATCACCAAGTTCGATTGGTTTTTCGCCCCTAACCACAGGTCATCCCCTAGCTTTTCAACGCTAGTGGGTTCGGTCCTTCATGTACGGTCAAGTACACTTCAACCTGCCCATGGCTAGTTCACTTGGCTTCGGGTCTACGACATGTGACTATTCGCCCTATTCAGACTCGCTTTCGCTTCGGCTACACCTCTATCGGCTTAACCTTGCCACATACCGTAACTCGCCGGCTCATACTACAATAGGCATGCGGTCACACCCGATTAAATGCCCAAAGGCGATTTGTGGATGCTCCCACTGTCTGTAAGCAAATGGTTTCAAGTTCTATTTCACTCCCCTCCCGGGGTGCTTTTCACCTTTCCCTCGCGGTACTAGTTCACTATCGGTCAGCTGAGAATATTTAGCCTTAGGAGGTGGTCCTCCCAGATTCACGTCGGATTTCACGTGTCCGGCGCTACTTAACTCAACATCCAGGGTAGATCGGCCTTTCGTTTACGGGACTATCACCCTCTGCGGTCGTCCTTTCCAGAGACTTTGCGGACTGTTCTACTAGACGTCACTTTTAACCCTGCTCACCCCTGCATCGATGAGATGACATTGACTTACAACCCCAGCAAAACAACGAATGCAGTCTTACATTTTGCTGGTTTAGGCTGTTCCCGTTTCGCTCGCCACTACTAAGGGAATCTCGTTTTGATTTCTTTTCCTCCGGTTACTGAGATGTTTCACTTCGCCGGGTTCGCTGAACGTGCCTACTGATGTTTCAGCACGAACTCCTATGGCTTCACCATAGGGGGCACTCCCATTCGGAAATCCCCGGATCAAAGCCTGCTTAGCGGCTCCCCGAGGCTTATCGCAGCTAGCCACGTCCTTCATCGCTTTCAGCTGCCAAGGTGTCCACCATTTGCCCTTACTGCGCTTGTATGATACACACTCTATTCACTTGTCAATGATCCACTACGCTCTTATCTCCGAGCGCAAACAAAAAGTCTACCACCCTCCGCACCATCTGTCAAGCTAGCATGGAGGGATTCGACAACGGAAACTTTACCAAAGAATCCGGTTCTTGTCAAGGACAACTAAACACCCTAATCATTGGGGATTACAGTGACATTCCTCTCTTGATGAGGCACAAGGCGGCGCTATTGGCCTGCTTCTTCCGAAAAATGGAAGACGTGATAGATCTCGATCTTGATCGTCGGGTCACTGCGCCAGCAGTCTGCGGGTGCTCCCTGCTTCTGGCAGAGGGACGACATAAATTGACTCGGATCGGGGAGATCGTCCCACACCTGCGGCAGGTATGTCGACTTGCCGTAGCGCGTCGTCAGGATCACGCCATCTTGTCCGGGAACAAGCTTGGAGACAAGGTCGTCAGGATCTGAGAATGCAAGCACGCGGGGATGATCGAGCACACTGATCTCGATGGTAATATCATCTACTTCCGAGGGCCTCACCGGCGGAAAGCGGGGATCGCTGGTCGCAGCCAACTCAACATTTCTCAGGACATTCTTGTACAGCGGCTCATGCGGAGCAAACGAATCAAGGATGCAACCGCGCAGGACTCCATTCTTCGTGAGCGTGACAAAACAGGCAGCGTCACGCTTCAACGCAGGCGACAGTCCATCCGCAGGAATCTCCGGGGCGAGTTCTCCAGTCGCAACCTGCCGCAACCGCGCCCGCGCCATACCGAGAACCAGCTTCTGTTCATCGCTTGACAGGTTTTCAGTGCCTTCTTTTTGTTGTGCGTTCATCATATTCACCGCCATTACGGTAGCCAACGCAAGAACCCCGGCGATAACTACCCACTTGACAACATCGATCATCTTCCCTCCACTATTACCTACAATAGCAACGTTCGCCTCATCCGTCAACCCT
>CAYQFN010000172.1:0-3419 GCA_964416685.1 uncultured Thermotogae bacterium
GTCTCTCGTCACTTATCACCGATCACTGCATTCCTGCGTCTCTGTGAGAGAACGGTTTTTTTGTCTCTCCTTCACGTCTTTGCGACACGCACACGCTTGCCTCCCCAAGGCAGACGCCGCTTGCAACACTTGTGTATCGATCGCTCCTTGCCTGTCAGCACCAGCAATTAGCAATTCATCACTGTAGTTGGTCTCATAGACATTGAAGAAGTAGCGTACGGTTCGTCTTACACCCTCGAAGTTGGCGTGAGGATCGCCTCCCGCGCAAAGAAGTATCCCCTTCCGTCTGGCATACCCCCTCTGTGATAACGGCAGCGATGCGTGCAGGCGGTACTTGCGCACCCATTGGCACTGTGAGCGATCGACAAGGCACTTCACCCGTGCGGGAAGGCCAGCAAAGTACAAAGGAGCGGATAGGACTATCACATCGGCAGCGATGATCTGCCTATTCACCTCCTGAAAGTCATCCTCGATAGCACACTTTCCGTCGCGTGCGCAGCCATCGCAGTCATCGCACGGCGCGATCTTCAGCAGCGGAATCTGCAACAATTTCGTTTCGGCCCCAGCCTCTTGTGCTCCGGCAAGAAACGCATCCAGCAGCTTGTCCGTGCTCCCGCCCCGGCACGGGCTCCCCGCAAGTCCAAGAACCAGGCTATTCGTCTGTTCATCCATCGTGTCCTTCTTTTACCCCATTGCCGCCCCTCCCGCCAGTTGCGTACCCGTCCTACTGTTCACGATAGATTCACCCAGCCTCCATAAATCGTTCATAAGACAGGGATACAATTACCCTATAAAGATGCAAATGCAATGGGGGTGAATACATATGGCTAAGGAGACAGTCACAGATAAGCTGTCGATCTACATTCCGCAGAAGAAGATGATGGAAAAACCGGTGGAGAGACTGATCAGGCTTGCCGAGAAGAGAGACCGCTCGATCAATTACCTGGTGGTGGACGCGGTTTTGCAGTATCTGGATCGCGAAGAGAGCAAATAGTTTAGCACAGGCTGCCTCACGTTTGAAGATTTTCGTGCGCGTGGAGCAGCCTGGTTTCTTATCTAAGTCCCCTCACCCTGCCAGGTAGCGGTGGAACCAGCCGCTGATCTGCTCCAGCCGCGCAATGCGGCGATCTGTTCGCCCACCTCGTGACAGGCCGTGCGGTTCATCCGGGAAGCGGATCATCTTCGTGTCCACGCCGAGGCGCTTCAGTGCCACGAAGACCTGCTCTCCCTGCTCGATCGGGCAGCGCATGTCGTTCTCGCTATGAATTACCAGGGTTGGCGTCACCGCATTGCCGATGTACTTGATCGGCGATTGCCGCCAGTAGTTCTCCATATCCTCCCAAGGAGGAACGTTTCCAAATTCCTCCTGAAAGGTCCAGTTAAAGTCGCTTGAACCATACATACTGATCAGGTTGCTCACGCTGCGCTGTGTGACCGCGGCAGCGAATCGATCGGTGTGTCCGATGATCCAGTTCGTCATGTAGCCGCCGTAGCTCCCACCGGTGACCCCCATCCGCTCCGAATCAATGTAGGAGCGCTGACTAACGTAGTCCACCCACGCCGTGAGGTCATCGTAGTCCGCGCCACCCCAATCGTTCCAGATCGCCTTCGCGTGTTCCTCACCGTACCCCTGGCCGCCGCGGGGATTGCAGAAGTAGACGACATACCCCTGCGCTGCCAAGTAGTAGAACTCGTGCATGAAGAAGTTCCCGTATTGCACAAGCGGGCCACCGTGGATCTCCAGGATCGACGGGTACTGCTTTCCTCGGTCAATGCCCGGGGGAGTGATGATCCAGCCCTGCACGTCGTTTCCCGCTGCTCCCTTGAACCAGACCTCCTCGATCTCGCCAAGGTCTATGTCTTCTAGCAGCTCGCTGTTAGCGCGTGTCAGTTGCTTCTCATCTCCGCTGGCCACATCTCGCAAGAACACCTGTCCCGGATCCTTCATATCGGCGTGGAAGTAGATCAGCCGCTCCTGTTCTCGATCGAAGGAGAAAACGCCAACAACACCATCCCGATCAATAACATCGCTCACCGCGCCGTCGAGATTAGCCATTTTGAGGACAGTGTTTCCATGATATGCGACCTGAAAGTAGATCCCGTCGCCATTCTTCGACCACGTGGGCGCGACCTGCGGCAGGCTTCCCATGTCGTTGATCGTCCACGGGGACACGTCGAAATCGTGCGCACAGGTGATGCATCGTGCTTCGCCCTCACCATTTGCAGGCACCACCCACAGGCGCGTGTTCTTCCACCCCTCCGCCTTCCCCTCATGGCCGTAGTAGGCGATGTCGCGTCCATCCGGAGAGAACGATGGGTTGGACTTCGGCCCGATCGGCGTAGGCAAACGCCTCATCTCTCCACCGCTCGCAGGCATCACGTAGAGGTCGATCGCATCGGGATCGAGGTCAGGATCGTCCGCATGGTTGGAGCAAAAGGCAATCCGTTTGCCATCGGGAGACCACGCTGGGTCCCACTCGTCGAACACGTCGCCTTCCGTAAGTTGCTCTGCTTGGCCGGTCTGTGCATCGATAATCAACAGATGCCGTCTCGCGTGTGGTAGGTATCCCACTCCGTCCTCCTTGTAGAAGACGCGCCCTATCTCGCGGCAGACCACACCCAGTTTCTTTTTCTCCTCGTCCCCCTCTCGTTCGATCTCCTCAGCGTCTTTGGCGCGAAACTGCAACAGCAACCGTGTCCCGTCGGGCGACCAGGAGAATGACCCGATCGTCCCCTTGAGGTCCGTCAGCCTCCTCGCCTCACCACCATCGCTCGGAAGGAGGTATATCTGCGGCTGCTTCTCATCCTCGCGATTAGAGAGGAATGCAATCGTCCTCCCATCTGGCGAGAAACGCGGTGCGGTATCAGACTGCTTCCCGTATGTGATCTGTCGCGGCTCACCATCTGGAAGTGAGACCGCCCACAGGTGGGCATACTTCTTCTCCGTCTTCTCATCGACTGAGTGCTCGCAATAGACAGCAAGGTCTCCGTGTGGTGAGATCTGTGGCTGTGAGATCAGATGAAACAGGTACAAGTCATGTGCGGTCAGTAAACGACGCTTCTCTGTAGGCATGTTACCTCCAAGACTCCTTATCGATTAGTTCTTCTCGAAGATCGACGAAGACACCCTATTGTACAACGTACACTCGTTCGCGGACAGCCCAAAACTTCCTTATGCACATAAAAGCACCTCCATGCACTTCCCATCACCATTCACACATCAGTAATGACGCCTCTTTGTTGAACTATATCCGTAACCTCTACCACTGCATGGATGGCTTGCCTCTCCCTCAATCTGTGCACACATTCGCACGACGGACCACCTTATCTTATGTGGCGTGTGCAGCTTGCCTGGCCACGTAGAGTCTTATCCGCTGGGGCCTACCACGTTGTGCTTGTACGCCGTGTTCCCGTGGCAG
>CAYQFN010000173.1:0-3372 GCA_964416685.1 uncultured Thermotogae bacterium
ATAGTCAGTTTCAAGGGATTTGTTTGTTAAGTGCATCCTCCCCATCCGTAAGGCAACCAAGCGAAGGGGATTTTTCCTCTTGCCACGGCAGGAAGTGCCGATTGTTGCTATTCCAAGCGGGTTTCAGTATAATTACCTCGGGTGGTGTTATGGCTTACGAAGCTGATCAAATCAAGGTATTAGAGGATCTGGAAGCGGTACGCCTTCGCCCCGGAATGTACATCGGGAGCAGCGGGCAATCGGGGTTGATGCACCTGATCGAGGAGATTATCGATAACTCGATCGATGAGGCGCTCGCTGGCTACTGCAGCGAGATCCGTGTAACAATACACGCCGACAATCGGGTTACGGTGTGGGACAACGGGCGGGGAATGCCGGTTGGAATCCACAAGGAAGCGGGCATCAACGCTGTTGAACTGGTGATGACCACGCTCCATGCTGGGGGCAAGTTCGATAACAAGAGCTACCACGTCAGCGGCGGGCTGCATGGCGTCGGAGTATCAGTGGTGAATGCTCTTGCCGAGCACACGCTGGTGGAAGTCCGTAGAAACGGCAAGATCTATCACCAGGAATTCTCGCGTGGTGCGCGAACGACCGATCTCGAGGTCGTCGGTGAAACGGACGAGACCGGTACGACGATTACCTTCCTCCCTGATACGGAGATCTTTGGTGAGATACACTACAACTTCTCTAAGCTGTCTCATCGATTGAAGGAGCTCTCTTATCTCAACGGTGGTTTGCTCATCACCCTTGAGAATGAGGAGACAGGCACTTCCCGCCGCTACCAGGCGAAGGGCGGGATTGTCTCCTTTGTCGAGGAGCTTGCCTCGGGCAAGGATCCCATTCACCCCAAGCCGATCTACATCAGTGGTGCGGAGGCGGGAACAGAGGTGGAGATCGCGATGCAGTTTACGGGAAGCTATGATGAATCCGTCTTCGCCTTCGCCAACAACATCAACACGATCGACGGCGGGACGCACCTCACTGGTTTCAAGTCATCCCTGACAAAGTTCCTAAACGACTACGGACGCGAGAAGAAGATCCTGCGCAAGGACGATCCCAACCTGCGAGGGAACGACGTGCGCGAAGGGCTAGTGGCGATCATCAGCATCAAGATCCCCAACCCGGAGTTTGAGGGTCAGACAAAGACAAGGCTCGGCAACCCCGAGGTCGGCAGTCTCGTGTCCCGGATCCTTCAGGAACAGCTTGGCCTCTACTTTCAGAAGCAGCCCAGAGTTGCACGGACGATCATCGAGAAGTCGGTCAACGCCGGCCGAGCGCGAATGGCAGCCGCCAAGGCGCGCAAGATGGTCCGTCGCAAGGGAGCGCTGTTGTCGTCAGCACTCCCGGGAAAGCTCTCCGATTGTTCGAGTTCCGACCCGGCGAAGAGTGAGCTATACATCGTGGAGGGAAACTCGGCTGGTGGAAGCGCCAAACAGGGGCGCGATCGCACATTCCAGGCGATCCTCCCCCTGCGGGGTAAGGTGCTGAACGTGGAGAAGGCAGGCTTGGCAAGGCTGCTGGATAATGAGGAGATCAAGACGATGATCACTGCGGTGGGAACGGGGATCCGGGATGAGTTCGCGCTTGAACGGCTACGCTATCACAAACTGATCATCATGGCTGATGCCGATGTCGACGGTGCACATATTTGCACCCTGATAATGACCTTTTTCTTCCGTTACCTGCGAGCGCTCATCGAGCACGGGTACCTGTATATCGCCAAACCACCGCTCTATCAGATAAAGGAAGGGAAGAAGACGATCTACCTGTACACCGACGAAGAGCTGGAAGAGTACCGGGCTGACCACGACGGGCATTTCTCCATGAAACGCTTCAAGGGATTGGGAGAGATGAACCCACGCGAGCTATGGAGCACAACGATGGACCCGGAACGGCGCATTCTGAAGAAGGTAGAGATCAGGGATGCACTGGAGGCGGATGAGATATTCTCCACGCTTATGGGAACTAACGTTGCCTTGCGGCGTGACTTTATCTGGGAGAACAGCGACAAGATTACCACCCTTGACATCTGACCCCTTTTCTATGGACCTGTGCCGCTGACTTCGGCGGTGATGGTGCTAGAGTAAGGAAAAGGAGAGAAGATGAACAAGCGAACCCTTATTGTTGCAATCACGGTGTTGATGATCGTTCCCGTGTGGGCAAGCGCGACGTCGATCGGGATCGGTGCGGGGATAGACCCAACTGGTATGATCATGGTCGGAACAACTACCGAAACGCCGCTCATGGATTACCTTGGCCTGCGGGCGCAATTGGCGATCGCCGTAAATTCCGGCATCGCTGGCCTGATGACGATGAACGCAACATTGTGCGGCTACTACCCGCTTTCCCCGTTCGTACCGTTCATCGGGTTGGGAGGAGGAGTCGCCCTGACCCCATCTAGCGTACACAACACTTTTGGATGGACGCTCGACGGGCTCGCGGGAACGCACATAGCTATTGCCGAGCCGGTGAGCATATTCTTCGACGTTCACTACATCGTCCGGTTCTCGTCAGTGATCACCTACGGACCGATCTACGAGGGCGGTATCAGCTTCTCGTTCTAGATGCTCATTGGTGTTGGCATCTGCCTAGGGGTGTTGAGCGCGCTTTGGGTGGGATGGAATCTCACCCTCGATGCGTTGTGGCAGCCAACCGATCGTGTGACCGTGCGCCGAATTCTCTTCCTTGCTCAAGTAAAACAGGGGGAAACAGTCGTTGATCTCGGCTGCGGTGACGGGCGAATCGTGATCACGGCTGCACGTATGTTTGGGGCACAAGGTGTCGGAATAGAGATCGATCCGGCGCGCGTCCTGTGGGCACGGATATGGGCGAGCTTTGCCGGAGTCAAGGATCGTGTGCGTATCCTGTGGAAGGACATGTACAAGGTGGATCTGCACGCTGCCGATGTCGTTGTCCTTTTCCTCTCTCACGATGCAAACTACAAGCTGCAGGACAAGCTGCTGCGCGAGCTTCGCCCCGGGGCGCGGATTGTCTCTTACTATCACCCCATGTGGGGATGGGAGCCAAACGAGATCGGTGTAGCCAAAACCGGGTATCCTATCTACCTCTACCGTATGTCGGAGAGAGAACAGACAATCGAATGATTGAGTCAATGAACTACCCCGCCGCAAGCAGACGGTGTATCAAGAAGCTTTGTGAAAAGCACGCCCCAAGGGGCGGGGAATCAACCCCTGTAGGGGATTGAATCATTGAGTGATCGGGTGAGAACATGAACGTGAATCTTGAAGCAGAAGGCGGGACGAACATCGACTCGGGCGATCGTCCATTCGCTCAATCATTCAATCACTCAATCACTCAATCCTTGACATCTCTTGCCGATGCGATCGGAGTGCCCCCTGAGCAGGCTTG
>CAYQFN010000174.1:0-3352 GCA_964416685.1 uncultured Thermotogae bacterium
CGACCATGATTCACATGCCAGAGGTCATCGATGCGCTTCAACAGGCCGGCCTTCGTGATCGAGTAAAGGTGATCATCGGTGGTGCACCAGTTACCCAAGGATATGCTGATAAGATCGGTGCCGATGGTTACGCCCCTGATGCTGCCAGCGCAACGAAGCTCGCAAAAAGCCTCCTATAAACGATGTCTGAGGCACAACGGAGGCAGACGAATATCACCATTCTGCCTGAGAAGAGGGAAATCCTTCTTCCGGTGGGTGAGAATCTCCTTAGAGCCCTTCACGAAAACGGGCTTGCTATACCGAGCCCTTGTAACGGTGCCGGAACCTGCGGACAGTGCAGGGTTAGGTTCGAGCAAGGCGCTCCCACTCCCGCTGATGGGGATCGCCACTTCTTCAACTCACAGGAGATCGAGGATGGCTGGCGTTTATCTTGCCTCCATGAGGTCGACGGTGAAGCGACGATCTATCTCGCGGTACAGGCTGGAGAGTTAGATGCGAAGGCACAAGTAGATAGCTTTCTCGAAGAGGGAGACGTCGACCCTGGAGTAAGTGCCCATTTCCTTGAGCTATCGTCCCCGGAGCGGGATGATCAGCGAGCAGATCTCCTCCGGCTGCAAGAAGGGTTGGGGCAAGAGCTGATGGCCCCGCTGCCGGTTTTAAAGAAACTCCCCTCCATCCTGCGTGATAGTGGATTTTCTCTGACGGTGATCAAGACAGAGAAGGAGATTCTTAACCTTCTACCGAACGACCATTCAGATGAGATCTACGGAGTGGCGATCGACATCGGGACGACCACCCTAGCTTGTTATCTTTTTGATCTCACGAGTGGTCATCAACTGGCCGTTGCTGCGGGCAGCAATCCACAGAGCGCTTTCGGCGCCGACGTGATATCGCGAATCGGGTATGTTCGCGAACAGGGGGAGGAGGGCTCAGAAGAACTTCGAAGACTGGTAGTAGATGCCCTGAACCAGCTCATCACCGGGATGGCACAGGAGGCGGGGATAGAAAGAGACGCTATCTATAAGGTTACCGTTGTTGGAAACCCCACCATGCTTCACCTCTTCCTCGGCATCGACCCTACGGCCATCGATCACAGCCCTTATGTCCCTGTTATCCAAAATGGTTTGACCCTCAGGGGAGAGGAGGTCGGCCTGGCCGTCTCCCCGCTCGCCAGGGTCGAGACCTTGCCCGCCATTTCAGCCTACGTGGGATCGGATATCGTTGCGGGCATGCTCTACGCAGATATGGGGACGAAGGATGAGATTGAGCTGTTCTTAGACATCGGGACCAACGGTGAGGTCGTCCTGGCAGTTGGCGGTAGGATGTTTGCCTGCTCCACGGCGGCCGGTCCTGCCTTCGAGGGGGCCTCGATCAGTCAGGGAATGAGCGCACTCGATGGGGCTATCCATCAGGTGACCATCGAAGATGGCGAGCTATCTTGTTCGGTGATCGGTGGGAAAGAGGCGCGAGGGATCTGTGGTTCGGGGCTACTCGATGCAGTGGCTGCACTTCGCAAGATCGGGTTGGTCGACAGTTCAGGGCGACTTCGCAAGAGCGAACACCCCCTTTCATCACGAATTGAAGGAGAGGGGACAAGAGCCAGATTTCTCCTCTCTAATGCGGTATATCTTACCCAGAAGGATATCCGCGAGTTTCAGCTTGCCAAGGGGGCGATCAGGGCTGGAATCGAGGTGTTATTGGAGCATGCTGCGATAGATTCGGACGACATAAATCGGATTCTTGTCGGAGGAGCTTTTGGCTCTTCTCTCTCTTCGTTGAGTCTGCTGCGCACCGGATTGCTTCCACCAATCAGTGTGGAGAGGATACGCTTCGTAGGAAACAGTGCAGGACAAGGAGCTAAGTTAGCTCTGCGGGATCGCAAATTAGCTTCACGATTGCAGCAGTTGGCCAAAGACACAGAGTACATCGAATTATCATTTATTGAATCCTTCTCTCGCCGATTCATAAGACAGATGCGCTTTCCCGTAAGTGAGATAACTGCTTTACAATAAGAAGATAAAGAGGAGGGGTAGAATTGATTATCACGAAGGCAAAGCCGTTTGCTGAGGTTCTGCAGTCCCTGGAGGGGGAGAACACTGTCTTCCTTGTTGGGTGCTCCGAGTGTGCAACGGTCTGCAAGACAGGCGGGGAAGAAGAAGTAAAACAGATGAAGGCCCGCCTTGAACAGGAAGGCAAAACGGTCTCGGGGTGGGTGGTTCTCGATCCCGGCTGTAACCTTCTCGAGGCGAAGAAGGAGTTTCGAAAGGCTAAGGCAGAGATTGATCGTGCAGATTCTCTGCTTGTCATGTCCTGCGGCGGTGGAGTGCAGATCGCGCAGGAAGCAAGCGGCAAGGTCGTTCATCCGGCGAACAACACGCTTTTCTTAGGGACAGTAGAGCGATTCGGCCATTTTAAGGAGTACTGTTCGATGTGCGGGGAGTGCATCCTGGATCTGACCGGTGGAATATGCCCGGCGACGCGTTGTCCTAAAGGACTACTGAACGGGCCGTGCGGTGGAGCGAAGGACGGGAAGTGTGAAGTGAACCCGGATAACGACTGTGTATGGATAGAAATTTACGATCGTCTAAAGGAAATCGGGAAGCTTAATCAGTTTCTTGCTTCTCCAGTTCATGTACATGACTACTCAGTCAATACGAACCCCTCGACACTAGTCCTGGAACGGGGAAAGACTAGGAGTGATAACGGATGACGTCGTTACAACAGGCTCTCGCAAAAGGAGAATTTGCTGTCACTGCTGAGGTTGCCCCTCCAAAGGGAACCGATACTTCTGAGATGATGGAAAACGCTGAGTTCTTGCGCGGCAAGGTGCACGGCGTTAATGTCACTGACCAGCAGAGCTCGGTGATGCGCCTGGGGTCGCTCGCCTCCTGCCGTCTCCTCAAAGAAGCAGGATTCGAACCGGTATTCCAGCTTACAACGCGAGATCGCAATCGCATAGCGCTACAATCCGATCTCTTAAGCGCCTATGCGCTGGGCATTGAGAATGTCCTTTGCCTCACCGGGGATCACGTTACTTTAGGCGATCACCCGCAGGCAAAGCCCGTGTTTGACCTCGATTCTGTTTCTCTCCTTATGGCCGCCAAGGGCTTAGCCAGTGGAACGGATATGGCAGGAGAGAGTTTGGAGGGTATCCCAACCTTTCATTTAGGCGCGGTGGTGACGCCGGGGTATGAGCCGATGGAGATCCAACTTCTGAAGATGGAACGCAAGATAAAAGCCGGGGCGCAGTTCTTCCAGACACAGGCTGTCTATGACCCGGAACTGTTCAGACGGTTCATGGAAGGCGCGAAGGATCTTGGCGTTCCGGTGATGCTCGGGCTTGTACTCTTAA
>CAYQFN010000175.1:0-3350 GCA_964416685.1 uncultured Thermotogae bacterium
GGCGAGGCAGACAGGCCTTTGCAAGAGAACCCTTCTGTCCTTTATCACTCGTTACGCATCACCAAGCACTCCTTCGCGCCTTTCTCAGAAGCGCTCTTCGCTCATGAGCATCTTCAACTACTCACTTGAAACAGCGAGGGGAGGCGACTTCTTTTTCTGCTCAGGATGTGGTATCCTGTAACGGTAGGATGAGACAGATTATTAAGGAGGAGATAGTGATGGGCAGGAAGGTCGCATTAATCATGGCAACGGTTGTATTCGCTGTCGTTTCGGTCGTCCTGGTGGGGGGGGAACCTAACGGAGGGCTTCTGTGGTGGAGGGCCCATGAACCGATCTACATCTTCGGGAATGACGGGTTTACATCCAAAAATGGCGTTGTCTCGGGAAGCGGGAGCGCAGATGATCCGTACATCATCGAGGGTTGGTACATCGACGCCTCGTCAACTGACTACGGGATATACATCGATCACACCACGGCGCACTTCGTGATTCGTGGTTGCGTGGTCGAGATGGCACGCGATGCGGCGATCTACTTAAACTCGGTGACAAATGGTAGCATCGAGGGATGCCAGCTCAGCCTCGGAGAAACCGGCGTGCACCTCTTGAACGCGAGCGGAAACGTGATCAAAGGGAGCGTCATCGCCGAGAATCACTACGGCGTGCTCATGTTGCTCGGCTCTCACGACAACAGGGTCTGCGGGAACAGCTTCATCGACAACGGTACGGGCGGCCTTGATCAACGTCATCTCAATGCCTGGTCCGGCAACTACTGGAGCGATTACTCCGGAGCCGATGCCGATAGCGATGGTATCGGCGATCAGGCGTACAATGCCCTCTATGACGCCCGTCCACTCGTCGCCCCGCCGGTCGATTGGATGCGGGTCACCCCGATGGCGGCGGGAATAGCGGGGAAACCGGTATCGCAGGCAGGAGCAATGGTTATCACATCCCAGATGCCGATTACGCTCAGCGCCAATGATCCGGGAAGCGGGGTAGCGAAGATACTGTACTCGATCAACGAACAAGACTGGCAAGAATACACGGGGCCGTTCACCCTAAGTGGCCCGGACGGCAAATACGATGTCTCCTACTACGGTATCGATAACCTGGGGAATGCGGAGCCGGCAACTGAGCTTGAGTTCGTGCTGGACAACAATCCGCCGCGAACACAGATTTCATTCGGCGCTCCTAGCTACAGCGATGAGAACGGCCAGTGGCTAACATCAAAGACGCCCGTCATTCTGGACCTCGTCTCGGCATCGCCCTATGGGGTGCCAAAGACGTTCTACGCGATCGACGGCGGTGCATGGCGCCGCTACAGCGGACCATTCCATATCGCCGGGATCGATGGCCCGTATCGTATCAGCTACTACAGTACCAACGCCTCGGGAACAACCGAGCCGGTACAGGTGATTACCGTTCTTAAGGACGATACTCCACCGATGACGCGTGGTGTACAGGGTACGTTACAGCCAAGTTCCACGCCGCAGTCGGGTCTTGCGCCCATTTCTCCTCCTGCTTCAGTTGCGCCCCAGACAGAGGCGCAGACTGAAGGCTCAGCTACAACACCGCAGTCGGCACCATCGGCTGCGGTGTCTGCAACCGAGGAGAGCGGGTCGAATTCCTCAATTGAGACCCCGTCTACGACTGCAGTTCAAACCGATTCCACAAGCGATTAGATAGAATGTGGAAGAACGTTCGTCTCCTCTTTTTCAAAGAGTTACTTGGTGCTGTGCGCGACAGGCGTACGATGATCCTGACGGTCTTCTTCCCTCTCTTCTTCTATCCACTTATCATTGGCGTGATGGGCCACTTCACCACTGCCGAGCAGGTGAAGCTGGACACGCTTGTTCCCGTAGTGATCATCGTTGATCAATCTGGCGATCAGATGTTCCACGAGCGCGTGCGTCAGGCGAGCACATTCTACCCGCTCTTTATTTCCGATGTTCAGAGCGGTCTCGATGACCTGCATGACAAAACCGGGCAGGTGGTGATGGCGGTCTCAAAGGGGAGCGGAGGGCCGGGAATCGGTCTCGACATCACTCTCTACTACGACCAGACAGACCAGATAGGTGTGCTCGCCGCAGCGCGGGTACGTGACTTTCTCCAGGTATACTTAAACGACGTCTTGCGGGAGAAACTCGATGCACTGGGCATGGACTACGATGCCCTCTCTCCTCCGCTGAAGCTCTCAGTGGAGAACGTCGCCACCGGCGAATCAATGGGAAAGCTGCTGCTCAGCCGACTCCTTCCCTACTTCATGGTGCTGGCGATCCTCACCGGCGCGATGGGATTGGGTGCGGAGATCACTGCTGGCGAGAAGGAGCGTGGGACAATCGCCACGCTCCTCGTCAGTCAGCTATCGCGCACCGAGATCGTGTTGGGGAAATTCCTCACCATTCTCACCGTCTCCCTCGTCTCATCCACGCTCTCTGCTGTTGGTCTGCTCATTGGGGTCCACTTGTTCGGCGGGAGCCTTGTGGCAAGCGCTGCTGGTCAAGGGGTAGAGGCAAGCTTCTCGTTGAGCCTAGCGTCGTTCGGGTGGATGCTCGTCATCCTCGTTCCACTGGCGATCATTATCTCCGCGTTGGTGATAATCGTGGGCAGCTATGCCCGCAGCCAGAAGGAGGCAAACACATACTTAATGCCGATCTATATGGTGATCATTCTCATTGGCCTCGTGTCGATGAGCGGTACCAGCACATTCGTCGGCGCGCGCTTCCTCATACCGATCGCCAATGCACTATACGCTTTGCAGGAGATCATCGTCGGAGATCTTCAGTTCTCGCACCTTATCTACACGCTGGGGTCAAACCTCGTTTGTGGCGGCATTCTAATCGTCGCTTCGGTGCAGGCGTTCAAACGCGAAGCCGTCCTCTTCCGCAGCTAGACCATGCCGCTTTAGTCTCACGCAGCGTTGCCCTTGTCCCAACGGCTTGAGCAAAGAAGAGCATGTCACACAAAAGCAAGCAAGGAACAGAACGAGAAGCGGTCTGTTCTTAGCGATCTTCGCCCTATACTTCTCGGCTCTTTGTAGTTTCGAGTGGGTACCGAGATCCTGACCGAAGATGACAGAACGCTGTTCTCTCGCCCGTTCGCTACGCTCACTCATGTTATCTTGCCTACGACGTTCCGCATGTCGTGTCGCCTGGTGTCCATGCCTCAACCTGGCAGATCGCCTGTTTGAAAAGCGAACAGGGCTTGCCGCGCTCGTAAAGCAAAAGCACATCTTGTATAACGTTGCATTCCTGTTCGATGGACAACGCGTGTACCAACGTTGTGCTTGTCGTCTCGCGTGGTGGCTGATGCCCTAACGTGGCGAGGAGCTACGCACGCTGCAGAAGCAGCGG
>CAYQFN010000176.1:0-3340 GCA_964416685.1 uncultured Thermotogae bacterium
GCGTGCTTGCATGGGGCGCAAGAGGTCCCCGGTTCAAATCCGGGCGTCCCGACCACTTTTCCTGTTCACATCTTTGCAACACCCTCGACCACATTTCTTCACAGGCAGAGAATATCCTACCTACAACGTTTGGCTCGGATATTGGTATACTGAAACGCAATGAACACGAAAATCTTAATTGTCGATGATGAGGAGTGGGTGTGTGCGCTTGTCGGCCGCTACTTGGAGCAGGCCGGGTACGATGTCGCAACGGCGCACGATGGTGAGAAGGCGCTCGCCAAGTTCGAGTCGTTCCGGCCGGATCTGATTGTCCTCGATTGGATGCTCCCGAAGCTCGATGGGCTGGAGGTAGCGCGACGCGTACGCGCACAATCGAATGTCCCCATCATCATGCTCACCGCCCGCGCCGACGAGATAGACCGCATCGAAGGCCTCGATAGCGGGGCGGACGACTACGTGGTGAAGCCGTTCAGCGCGCGCGAGCTGGAGGTGCGCGTGCGCGCTGTTCTCAGGCGTGCAAGTGGGGAAACCCGCCAACAAACGGTGTTGGAAGTCGGCGATATCCGCCTCGATCCAGCTCGCCACGAAGTGAAAGTGGGAGGCAAGGCCGTGGATCTTACCCCCATGGAGTTTGATCTGCTCGCGTTTCTCCTCCGTCACCCGGGTCACGTTTTCACGCGACTTGAGCTACTGGAGGCGGTGCGCGGAACAACGTATGAAAGCTTCGCCCGCTCCATCGACTCCCACGTAAGAAGGCTGCGCGAGAAGATCGAGCCGAATCCATCGTCGCCGCGGTACGTGCAGACCGTGTTCGGTATCGGCTACAAGCTTTCAGATGTCGAAGGTGAGAAATGAGGTTCTTTCGTCGTCTCTCGTTTCAGACCAAGCTCGTGGTGTCGCTCATCCTCGTAATCGTCCTCACCACCGTCATTGGCTATCTCCTCATTCATGCGGCAATCAATCGTGCTTTCATTGATTTCGCCAAACGCAACATGAGCAACAAGGATCAAGTCTTTCGCCAGATGCTCGCAGACTACTACGCACGCGCTGGAAGCTGGAACGGCCTCGACCGCCTGTTCCAAAGCAAGCGTGACCTCCTCCCATTTGTCGTTGCCGATGCTGACGGAGTAATTGTAAGCTCTCCGGACTTTCACCTGGTTGGGCAGAAGCTCTCGCGAAGCGAGGTAGCTGCCGGTCTTCCGATCATTGTCGGGGGAGAGACAGTCGGAACCCTTCTATCACGCGGGGCCCTCAGGCTACGCGATCCGGTCGAGAAGCACTTCCTGCGCACGGTCACCGTCTCGCTGTGGATCTCTGCTGTCATCGTCAGCCTAGTCGGCATACTCCTCAGCATCTTCCTGTTCAGACAACTGACCGGACCGCTGAAGCGCCTCGACACGGCTGCGGGAGAGATTGCCAGTGGAAAACTAACAAGCCGTGTAGAGGTGCATAGTCAAGACGAGCTTGGTCACCTCGCTGAATCGTTCAACAAAATGGCGGAGAGTCTCCAGGAATCAGAGCAGGCAAAGCGACGGATGATCGCTGATGTATCGCACGAGCTGCGCACCCCGATCAGCGTCGTCCGCACCGGGCTGGAAGCGATGCGCGACGGCCTATTGGAGGCGTCACCGGCAAACATCGCCGCGCTGCACGACAAGATCATGTTGACGACGCGCCTGGTGGGCGACCTCCAGCAGCTCGCCCTCGCTGACGCCGGGCAGCTATCGATCCACAAAGAAGTATTCAGTTTGCATGAACTGATCGAGCGGATACGTACAACCATCGGAGTCGAACTCGAGGACCGTGGAATCGCATTGCACATCGATCTCCCCGAGGATTTGCCGAGAGTTAATGCCGATCGCCAGCGGATCGAACAGGTGCTGCTGAACCTGCTTGCTAACGCCATGCGCTACACACCATCAGGCGGAGCGATTAGCGTATCCGCCAAGCAAGAAGCAGAAGAGATGGTGCGAGTGAGCGTCTGCGACAGCGGCATCGGTCTGTCCAAAGAAGACCTAGAGCACGTCTTCGATCGCTTCTACCGCGCCGATGCCGCGAGGGCAAGGGAGAATGGCAGCGAATCTGGTGGCGCCGGTCTCGGTCTTGCTATCGCCAAAGCACTCATAGAAGCACACGGCGGCCGGATCTGGGTGGAGAATTCTACAACTGGCGGTGCGTGCTTCCACTTCACGGTCCCTGGTGTATGATGTGCTTTCGTAAGGGGAGGCGGAGATCTATGAAAGCTAGAGAGTTGGACAAGAAATTCGACGCCGGTGAGGACATCACAAAGCACCTCGATCTATCCAAGCCACGCCGTCCGCAGCAAGAGCAGAGGCGTGTCAATGTTGACTTTCCGGTGTGGATGATTTCCTCACTGGACAAAGAGGCGAAGCGATTGGGTGTACCCAGGCAGTCGTTGATCAAGATGCTGATCGCGAATCATCTTGACAAGACCCGTCTTTGATCGGAAACCGGTTTTTCTGCGCTGGCCTATGCCTGAGGGAATCAGGCGCAACGCAAGGCATATGGGATCGCATCCTTGCTATCGTCAGCTGCCTATTGTCGTGCAATTATGCATTCGAAATGCAAAATTGCACGAGGTGTGAAGCATCCAGGCAAGAGTGCTTACAGTAACGGAACGCGGGGTAAGGTCCGAGCCTCATTTCTTCGCGAGAACTATGGCGAGCTTTGCCCCTACAAACACAAAGATGAGTTTGCATCACTGAACCAGGGCACAGATCGCCAGGGGCTCAAGGCAACTTCAGTGTAATCTTGAGGGCTTGTTCAATCTGGCGCATCGTATCTGGCTCAAGTTTGCCCAATCGTGCGAGCAATCGAGTCTTAGCTACTGCTCGAATCTGTCCCGTCAGCACCACCGAATCCTTAATGAGTCCACCCTCTGGAGCCTCTACCAGAACATCACTCGGATAAGGGCGAGAGACATGCTTTGCATCGGTCACAGGGCAAACGACAATCACAGGGCTGGCCTGGTTTATCGCATCACGCGACACGACCACCGCGGGCCGAGTACCTCGTTGCTCCGAGCCTTCCACGGGATCGAGCTTCAGCGAATAGACCTCACCACGACGAGGATACTCTCCCGCAGAAGCTTGCAGCGAAGAAGAATTCACGGTTTCTGGCCTTCAGCAATCTGCAACGCCTCCCAGTCGGAATGTTCTAACTCTTGCGTCAACTGCAATGAAAGTTTCTGGTACGCTTCATCATCTGACATCGCTTTGAACCGGGCGTCGATCTCGGCCTCTTCCAGGCTGTGGAGGTACACATCAATCGCTTGGGTAATCAATTGGTTGCGGCTGCGGGCTGCACCCCGCTGAACGGC
>CAYQFN010000177.1:0-3325 GCA_964416685.1 uncultured Thermotogae bacterium
CCATCCCCCTTATCGAACGTTCGCTCGTACCAATTACGTTCTTTCATCGCCGCAAGCAGATCGGGCTGGGGCGGTGCACTCACCGACGATCGGATCAGAGCAGTCGGCTTGTTCAAGTCCGCGAGAAATATCGGATAACGAGATGTGCCCGCGCCCAACAGCATCACCCCTGAGCCGGAACATGGAACAGAAATAGCGCGGTGAGCCGCGCAAATCGCGCCTGCAAGCTCCTGCTCCTCTATCTTCATGTGATAGGTATCGAGAAGGATCCCCACTACGGAAGAGCCCACCGCAGCCACGAAGGGACACAACTGCGTACAGGTTCAACAGGTGCCACTCATAGCACCTATCCCCTCCAATGCGATGCGCAGATCATGCTCCTTGCTCATACAGAAGAGCACTCTAACCTCCTCCAGAAGCAGGGCTCTTCCTCGGCTTGCTTCGCAATGGCACTCACTTCGCGTAAAGATGCGTTGACAATAGCAGGAGCAGAGCGGTAGTATTCAACAGATAGTCAACGAAAGCTACACAAATGTGATGTTTAATAAAGAGATAGGGGTCTAGATTTAATGAGGAGGTGGTACTTCATGGACTTAACGAAGATAGAAAGCTTAAAAATAGGTGATATCGAGGCGAGGATTCCGATTGTGCAAGGGGGAATGAGCGTCGGAATTTCCCTGTCCGGCTTGGCAGCAGCGGTGGCCAATGAGGGAGGGATTGGGGTCATTGGTGCTGCCGGCATTGGAATGCTTGAACCAGATTTCAAGAGGAATTATGGAGAGGCCAACAAGAGGGCTCTGAGGAAGGAGATACGAAGAGCAAGAGAAATGTCTGATGGGGTTATCGGGGTGAACATCATGGTCGCCCTCTCCGATTACGATGATCTCGTAAAGGTAGCCGTGGATGAAGGGGTGGATCTGCTCTTCCTTGGGGCAGGGCTTCCTCTCAAGCTTCCCAAGACAGTGTCTCTAGACAAACTGCAACAGAGCCACACCAAGGTTGTTCCGATCGTCTCTTCTGCGCGAGCGGCCAAGATCATACTGCACCATTGGGGGAAACGATATCAGTATATCCCCGATGCGGTGGTTGTGGAGGGTCCACTGGCTGGTGGACACCTCGGGTTCAAGAAGGAGGAGATCGACAATCCTGAGTATGCACTGAACAAATTAGTGCCGGCCGTCATCGAGGCAATAAAGCCGTTTGAGCAGCAGTTTGGCAAGAGCATCCCCGTTATTGCTGCAGGAGGCATATTCTCGGGAGCGGACATCGCCAAGTTCTTGCGCCTGGGAGCGCAGGGCGTACAGATGGCAACAAGGTTTGTCGCTACCGATGAATGTGATGCCTCCACTAGGTTCAAAGAGATGTACCTTAACTGCAGAAAGGACGATTTGGTGATAATTGATAGCCCAGTCGGACTCCCGGGAAGGGCGATACGCAACCAATTCCTTGAGGATGTATCAGCGGGAATCAAGAAACCGTTCGAGTGTCCATGGAAGTGCCTCAGAACTTGCGACTACCGAACATCGCCTTATTGCATTGCGCGTGCGCTGACCAATGCGAAGAAAGGCGAGTTGGACGATGGATTTGCCTTCGCTGGAGCCAACGCCTATCGTGTGGAGAAGATCACGTCTGTCCACGAGCTTATCGAATCCTTGTTGGAGGAATATGAGAAAGCGGTGACAGGGTGAGCTGTGTTACCTTCTACAGCACAGCGCTAAGAGGAAGCAACGTAGATGTCCAAGGATAGAAAGCTACTGCCCGAGCCATGGACTCACTACACGCTGAATGAAGAGATCGCAAACAGCGTCACTCACGGCGTCGGTGCTGCGCTCAGCATCGCTGGGCTCACCCTGCTTGTCACTCTAGCGGTTCAACAACACGATCCGTTAAAAATCGCCAGTTTCTCCATCTATGGGATGAGCCTTGTTATCTTGCACCTTGCCTCCACGCTTTATCATGCCCTGCGTACTCCATGGGTAAAACGACTATTTCGTATCTTCGACCACTGTTCGATCTATCTGTTGATCGCAGGTACATACACACCGTTTCTCCTTATCGGATTGCATGATTCACAGGGATTTTTCCTGCTCGGAGTGGTGTGGGGGCTGGCCGCTTTGGGAATCATCTTGCAGATCGCGCTCAAGGGATGGTATGGAAAGCTATCTGTTCTCCCCTACATAGGGATGGGCTGGCTCGTTGTTATCATCTTTCGCAAGCTTATGGTGAGCATCCCGTTCAATGGGTTCATTCTCCTCATCGCCGGCGGAGTGACCTACATGGTGGGGATTATCTTCTATGGTTGGAAGAAGCTCCGCTATCATCATGCTATCTGGCATCTGTTCGTCCTTGCAGGAAGCGCATGCCATTTCTTCGCTATCCTGTTTTACCTTGTCCCTAAGGGATGACACGGGTTCAACTCCGCAGTGATCCGTACAAATTGCAGACACTGATCCGTGACATCGACAGTGGGTAGGGAGCCAATCTGCACATGTCTCCTTTCCAGGATGAGTTCATAGGACTCGTCGATCATATCCTCGATCTCATCATCAGCGATAGTCGGCGATGCTCTCATCGGGCATGATTGCGTTCCAGTGCCGCTTGTTCATGTAGTAGCCGGAATGATAGCCACGTACATATCGAGAAACATAAGGGCGTGATCGGGGTAGCAGTTGAGCATGATGTGCAGAGGGCCACACTCAGGAGGAAGGTGAGGGAACATCTTTCCGATCACCATGTACACAGGCGTCTCCGGGTCGAACGGCCACTCCTCTGTCGCTTTCACCTTCGCCAGCAAATGGGCGCACGAAATCTAGATCCATCTGCATCTCCTAATTGCCATGGCATACATCAACAGCGCTACCGACCACCGCACGTTGCGCCGTGCCCCTGTAGAAGATACAGTGCAGAAGAAAGGAGCGAGATAATGTGAAGTGGGAAACGCGTGAGCACAGGAACATCGATCGAGGGCCTGTCCGTGGCTGATCAAGCGGTTCATCGATCCGGAGGCGCAGTTCATCTTTGTGGGGCGGCCTATGGGAGAAGAATCCTGTGCTTGCCTTAGTTGGAAGGATCGTCTGCTCCGCCAACGGGCACCCCGAGCGCTCGCCTCTTCGTGAATCAGAAGAAGATGGCCTGAGTGCAATCGCGCACGGCTTTGCGCTCATGGCTCATGACGATCACCACAAGATCGCATGGGAGGCACCGATGTACGACGCCCTGCATGAGTGGGTAAGAGAAAAGGTCAAGGGTGACTGATGGCAACAGTAGTGCTCTTGCAATGTAAAATAGGCTAGTATAGGGTCTCGAACTAGAGATTTATACTAAG
>CAYQFN010000178.1:0-3321 GCA_964416685.1 uncultured Thermotogae bacterium
TGATCATCGCTCCAGAGGCCAGGTCAAGTTCGTAAGAGAGCCACAGATCACCGGTAGTGAGAGCAACGCCAACAATGGTGGAAAGGAGTATCCTCTTCCCCATGCTATGGGAAAATTGTCTACGAGAAGGGGGTGGTGTTGCTACTGCCGAAGAAATCATGCTTGGTAGTGCACAGAATGTCCTGATCAGTAGTGCATTATTATTTTAAAGGAGGAGAATGCCCCAGACAATGATGCTAGAAGAAAGGAGAATGCCTGAATTGATCTCTCAATGGGTGGTCCCTTCATTCTATCACGGATTCAGGGCAAGGTAGGCCTTATCCCGAAGCTTGCTTTGAATACCGCCCCAGCTCGGTATGGCACTGCATTCGCAAAATCCGAACCCCTTTTACACAAGACCGAGCCAGATTTGCTCTGCATCTTTACTATCAGTTATTGCATACGCATCGCAATACGTCTAAATCTTTTTCATGTCTTTTGTCAAGAGGATGCTCGAGAAATGCCGAAGAGGTGCTTATATCGGTTCGATTAGAATTCGACGGGCCACTCCTCGTCCCAACGCAATGCGAATCCCGTGAATCTCCACAAGAATAGGGCCACGGAATGCTCCCGACCCGGACACGACTATGGTATCCCCCGGATGAATCCCCATCTGCGACAGCTTCCGATACAGGCCGGGCCCACCCACAAAGTCGACCACGCGTGCATTTGCTCCTATACTCAGTTGATCAAGCGTCATTTATATCAAACCTCAGTTTTTTATTGCAAGCTATTTGCAACAAGAATATACGCCTCGCCTGCCTTCTTGTCAAGGGTAACTCGTCGATGCAAGATCCTCGCCACTGTGCAGCGATCGACTCATCGCGTATCATTAGGAGTAGACTTGTGAGGTGATGAGAAAGATGGAGCGTTCGATTTCCGAACTTGCACACGCAGCGATGAAAGCATGTGAAGAGATACAGGGTTTCTCGGCGACAGAGACGATCAGCGCGGGGCCAATCAAGGCCGAAGGGCGAATACGGTACCGTCGCCCGGGGAAGATCACGCTCGAATATCGCAGCTACGAGGATCCTCTGGCGGAGTTTGAGGAGAAACTTGCGGGATCTGAGTTTACTCCCTCTGAGCTTCTCGGAATGCAGATCGTCCATGATGGCCGTGGAACTTGGCTGCACGATGTTAAACGCAATGTGGCAATTCGTAAGCTGGGACGGAGGCTCTACTCTCCGCTTCGCCTCCCCGATGGGATCGGTGAGATCGACTTCATGTGCCATCTAACACACGATTTTCTCCTGCGCGATGAAGGGGAAGAAGAGATCAACGGAAGAAAGACGCGCAGGATCGGGCTGAAACCGAAGACAACTGAGCGGATGTCGCTCTTCAAGGACGAGATATTCCCGCTGAAGCGGGCGGTCCTCTCCATCGACCCAGAGACCCTCTTTCCGCTGCGCATTCTGTTCTACCCCTCGCAAAGGTCTCCTCTTTACTACATCGCAGGGCCATCGACGCCGATTACCATAGACTACAGGGATGTATTACTCGCCGTTCCAAGTGATGATCTCTTCTCATTCACACCCTCCGAAGAGACGCGCGTGTTCAACGAAGAAGAAACGGTGGTGAAGGATCTTGCAGACAAACTGCCGTTTGAACTCTCCCTTGAGCAAATCACGCAGCAGGGATACGTCCCTCACGATGACCGTGTTCTAATCACGGCAAACGAGAACCACGAGCGGGCGTACGCTCTCCTCTCCCTGGAAAAGAAGCGAGGAGACAGCAAACAGACATCCGAGATCTCCCTTCGAGTGGGAAACTACCTAAGCAAAGAGACATCCAGGATTTCTCTTCGAGTGGGAAACTACCTATCGCCCGATATGAACAGACGACGAGCGCTCCTCGCTGATAGTGGGGAGGAGATCGACTTGGGAGAAGAAAAGGGCAAGATCATCGATCGCGGATCCCTTCTCAAGGACGAGATCCCCGAGTCTGTGCGTCGATCACTGCTTGAGATAGGCTGGCAAGATGGCGATGTACACTGGTTCCTCCTGGGAGAAGGGCTGGATAGAGGAGAATTGATCGGCATCGCCACCGCAATCGTAAGTGAAGGCGAACAGGCCAGCCAGACCGAGGAGTGATCCAAGCTATATCTGTGGTAGAAGCTGGGTGACCTCCCCGCTGGCCAGGGATACCGCCATTACTCTGTACGTGTCATCCTTGTTCTCGATAGTGAACCCCAGCGTTTCTGCATCGATCCAGAACAGCGAAGATGCTCCAATTGTGTTGTCCAGAGCCCGCGATTCCTGCCTGCCCATATCGTAGAGATAGATCACTGGAACATCGGACTCCTCCTCTGTAGCCCCGATGAGGGACAACACCAGCATCTGCCACCTTGTGTGCACTTTCCTGATCGGGATTGATCAGGTACAGCGTTGGTTGGTCATCGCTGCCTTCTACCTGGGGAGTGATGAGCGCTTGGTCGTAGATGGGAATCGCGACGCACCTGTCGGTCGGCGAGACATCCCACAAGAACTGTGCGGGAAGCACCTCTTTCATCTCTTTAGATAGGAAGAACGAGGTGAGCTCTTTGATCTCGCCGGTCACAATGCTGTAGGAGGAGACGTGCGCGAACTTGAGCGATCGCTGATTATGCTAGTTTTCTGCGCAAAAGCTTCTTCGTGGCTAAGGGGGTATTTTCAGCACCCAGTAACTGATTTCTCGCAGTTCCATAGCTACCGCGCCATGTCAATAATTCGATGACTGTTCGATTTAGGAGGCCCACCGATGGCACTAAGACTGCTCCAGTTGCCGCGCGATTTGACGCCTTTGGGGGATATGCTCTGCGATACGTTTCAGTATCCGGAGAATCCACAGTGGAGCGTCCAGACTGACGAGAAGGAAGATATCTCTCACATGCTCAAGAGCTTTCGGCGCATCTGGCCGCTTATGCGTATGGCGCAGGTTCTTGCTCCATCGCTGCGCGATATGTTCCGGGGCTACGTCGCCATCGAAGACGGCAAGATCGTTGGAGTGACGATCATCCAGCGGCATGGAACGACGAACGCTTGGGTTGTGGGAACGGTCGGCGTTCTTCCCGGCTACAGGCGGCGAGGAATCGCACGTGCCGCAATCCAGAAGTCGCTTGAGCTGATGAGGGGGCATGGGGCAGAGAAAACGTGGCTTGGAGTGATCAACGGTAACACGCCCGCGCAGCGGCTCTACGAGAGCCTCGGTTTTGCAGTCTATGAGGGTATGACGGACTACTTGCTGAGCGCCCCAACACTACCGTCTCTATCGCCTCTTCCCGCAGGCTTGCGCATCTCACGGCTC
>CAYQFN010000179.1:0-3263 GCA_964416685.1 uncultured Thermotogae bacterium
CTGGCAGGACTCCTGACCCTGGTGCACGCTGAGGAGCTGTTCGGGATCGTTCTCACTCAGATCATCCGGGAAGGCACACCGGTCCTGTACGGTCCAGTGCCTGCGGTGGCCAATATGCGCAACATGGCCTACCTGGGCGGGGCGGTAGAAACGGGAATGATGAATGCTGCAGCCGTACAGATGGCAAATTACATCGATGTCCCCATCTATTCCGACGCAGGGCAGACAGACTCGAAACTCCCCGATATTCAAGCCGGTTACGAAAAGGCAGCGAACATCTTCCAGGTCGCTGTGGCGGGAGGGAACTACATCCATCACTCGGCCGGGATGCTGGAATCGATGTTAACCATTTCCTATGAGCAGTTTGTCATTGATAACGACATCAACGGGATGGCCCTGCGCGCCTTGCAAGGAATTGAAGTAAACGACGATACGTTGGCTCTAGACGTCATCAAAGCGGTGGGGCCCGGCGGGAACTACCTGACGCAGCGCCATACTCTCAAATACGCAAGAACTAATGAATTCTACATACCGACTGGAGCTGATCGAAACTCGCGAGTTGCCTGGGAGACAGCAGGGGGAAAGGATGCACGGGAAAGGGCGAGGGAGATAGCGCGGGGAATCCTGAACCAGGAGAGACCGCAACTTATCCCAGCAAAGATCGACTCCCATATCCGCCACAGGTTTGATATCCGCCTGCCCTGACCGAGAGCAGTTCTCGCTTAAACGTCTAGATACTGCTGCCGTTCCCAGTCTGTGACCGATTGGTTAAAAGCAGTGATCTCTTCGCGTTTTGCTTGAATAAGATATTCAGTTGTCTCGGCGCCAAGGGCTCTACTGATCACTCGGTCTGATTCTAATGCATTGATAGTCTGTTCAAGGGAACTAGGCAACGGCTCTATCCCCCGCTGCGCTTTCTCCTCCTCGCTCATCAGATAGATGTTCTCCTCTATGGCCGCTGGAGGCTCAATGGAGCGCTCGATGCCATCCATCCCCGCCGCGAGCATTGCGGTGAACGCAAGGTACGGATTGGCAGAGGGATCAGGAGAGCGCAGTTCGAGCCGTGTTGCTTTCTCAGGGTTAGGGGTCGCCGGAATACGGATGAGCGTCGAGCGGTTCTTGCGTCCCCAGGCGATATTCACAGGCGCCTCAAACCCGGGGACGAGTCGCTTGTAGGAGTTGACCGTGGGATTGGTTAGTGCTGTCACGGCCCTTATGTGTTCAAACAGTCCCCCGATAAAGAAGCGCGCGCGCTGTGAGAGTCCCAGTGTGTCTTGGGAATCGTAAAAGGCGTTATCGCCATTGCTAAACAGCGAGATGTGAGCATGCATTCCGCAGGCAGCAAACCGAGCGATGGGCTTTGGCATAAAAACGGCCTTGAATCCGCATTGTGCGGCGACAGTCTTGGCGACAAACTTGATGATCATGAGACGGTCGGCAGTCGTCACTGGGTCGGCATACTCAAATGACAGCTCGTTAATGTGCGGTTCGATCTCGTGGTGAGACTTCTCGATTGGAATCCCCATTTTGAGGAGACTGGCAACGATCTCCTTACGCACCGCCTCTTCCGCATCACCAGGGACGAGGGCAAAGTAGCCCGATTTACTGGTAACCTCGTTGCGGCTTGTCGGTACTTTCCCTTGCGGGAACAGGAAGAACTCGGGCTCAACGGCCACAAAGAACGTGAACCCTTGCTTGGCGGTCGTTTGCAAAAAGCGTTTCAAGATGTAGCGAGGACTGTGGACACAGGGAATCCCCTCGGTGGTGTAGGGATCAGCAATAACGCCAGCGGTGCTGTATTTCCCCTCTTGAGACCCCATCGGTGTTGCCCATGGATGGATCTTGAGGGTAGCAAGATCTGGTTTTAAGCACATGTCCGCATTAGCTATGTCGGCATAGCCTCGTATTGAAGAGCCATCGAAGCCGATGCCAGTACCTAACGCGCCTTTGAACTGCATAACGGGAATCTCAACACTCTTTAACTCGCCTAATGTATCGGTAAACAGGATGTTGATGAATAGGACATCGTGCTCTTCGAGTTGCCGGAATACGTCCTTGTTGTCTGCCTCACTTGGTATCATAATCCTCCCGTTGCGCGATGGCCTCTATCAAAGAAAGGTTTGATGCAAATCTTCTTATTATGAAGGGGATCCTACCTCATAGCGACGAACCGGTCAAGAGGAGCGCTAGAAAAAGACTTCGTTCTCTTCCCACATCTCTTCCAGCTCTTCCAGGCGAGGGAGTATTTCGGTTTCCGACTTGATGCTGACCGCTGTCGCAATCGCGCATAGCAGGGACATCGCCGCGGCGAACGAATCGATATACGATACGAAATCACACTTAGCTAATAGGTAATCGGTGGCATAGTCGACCAGTGGGGAGAGCTCTGAGTCGGTGATAGCAATCGTTGTAACCCCCTTCTCTTCCGCCATACGGAAGTCCCGGAGAATCGCAGTGGTGTAGCGAGGAAAGGAGATCGCAATAACTACTGAGCTTTCAGTTGTAAAGACTAACTCCTCCTGAAACTGTCCCATGTTCGCTGTCACAGCGACGGTATTGTCAATCGACTTCTTGAGGGCCATCTGCAAGAATTGGGCCAGGCAGCTTGACATCTTGTACCCGAGAATGATCACCTTGTCCGCCTGCACAATCCGATTGACCACGCGGTTCAGTGTTCGGATATTAATATTGTGCAGCGTGTCCTCCAAATTCTTCATATCGGTAACCAGGGATTGGACGGCAGGATTCTTGCTTGATTTGAAGCGGTGACTCCCTTTTTTAAGGCGGCTGAGGGTAGTAAGCTTGCCCTGCACCTTGTCCTGCAAGGCGTTCCTCATTTCTGGGAACCCTGTGTAGCCAAGATCGACGGCGAGCCTGATCACCGTTGGTTCACTGACAGAAGACCGATGGGCAAGCTCTGCTGCTGTAAGAAAAGCTGCTTCAACATAGTTATCTACGATGTACTTTGCGACTTGTTTCTTCTTATCCGAAAGAGGCGTTGACTTAATCAATGCCAAAACGTCTTTCTGTCTCTTTGTCATAGTACTATTCTACCTCCTGCATAGCCGATCTACCAAGGGCTTGGCCCTCCTTATCGTCTCGGTGCCTTGAGGGCTCGCTCTTTTGAGGAGTCTGATTGCCGATCCATGCCGCAATCGGTGTTGTGATACCCTGAAACGAGACGCCTTTTAAGATCCCACACATCGTGTACTGGAACGGCACCGGATTCCACAAGCCGACGCATCAGTTTCGTTGCTTCTCCC
>CAYQFN010000180.1:0-3256 GCA_964416685.1 uncultured Thermotogae bacterium
ATTGCACCTGAATCAGACTGATTTTAAAAGACATATTCAAAAAGAGATACCCATTGTAGAAAAACCATCACCCCCTACATTTATAGAGATGAATTATGAGCAGCAGCCTGGTCTCATTTCAGAATGTATTGTAGAAATGGAAGATGGTAGGGGTTCCAAAATGAAAATGTGTTTCAAGGGTAGAACTGAATTTGATCTTCTTGAACTTGGCAAATCATTTTGGAGTAAACGGGTATGATCCAGGTTAGTCCACAAATGAGGATACTTCTGGCAGTGGAGCCCGTTGATTTCAGGAAAGGCATAGATGGTTTGGCCATGCTGTGCAAATCTGTCCTGAAAGCAGATCCTTTTGCAGGATATTTATTTGTATTTCTTAATCGGTGTAAGACATCTATAAAAGTTCTTTCATATGACGGTCAAGGGTTTTGGATGTGTCAAAAACGTCTTTCAAAGGGTAAATTTTTGTGGTGGCCTGGTAATGGGGATGATACTGTTAAAACCCTTGGTGTTCATGAACTTCAGATGTTGTTGTGGAATGGCAACCCTTCCGGTTCCAAAATAGCCCCCATGTGGAGAAAAATTCAAACATAAAAAAATATTTCATTTTTTTCGTGCGTTCGGCTGAAGTTTGTGCTAAACATTGCCGCCATGGAAAACAAAATTATATTTAAATACCGGGGTAAGACCGCAACATTAGCTGATGTTGAGTTTATCAATGATTTGATTGAGACCAATCCCGATGCCAGTCGTTATGCATTATCAAAGCAATTATGCAAGGCATGGAACTGGATTCAAGCCAATGGGGCATTGCGGGACATGGTGGCCAGGGGCTTTATGCTGGGGCTTCACCGGGAAGGCTATATCAAACTGCCTGCCAAAAAAAACAGCCCCAATAATCCTTTTGTGAACCGGAAAAGCCCTGAAAAAATAGAAATTAATCAGACCATAATCAATGCAAAGTTGGCTGATATTAAGCCGGTTGAGATAGAACAGGTGAGAAATACACCCGATGAAAAACTTTTCAACAGTTTGATCGAATTTCATCATTATCTTGGCTACTGCCATCCTGTTGGAGAGCAGTTAAAATACATGATATATGTAAAAGATAGGCCCATTGCCTGCTTTTCATGGTCTTCAGCTCCTCGTCATATAGGTGCCAGGGATAGATATATTGGATGGACAAAACAAAACAGAGATAAAAACCTGGGCTTAATGGCCTATAACAGCAGATTCTTGATTTTACCCTGGGTTCAAGTGCCGCATTTAGCATCACATCTGCTTGGTATAATGGTAAAAAATATATCAAAAGACTGGGAAAGAATCTATAATCATCCGCTCTATTTTCTTGAAACCTTTGTTGATACTGAGCGTTTTTTGGGAACCTGTTACAAAGCTGCCAATTGGAAGTATCTTGGTGATACTACAGGTCGTGGCAAGGTTGAAAAAACCCGGAGGCAGACACGTTCCATTAAAGCTGTATGGGGATATCCTTTATCTAAGAATTTTCGTTCATATATGACAGCAGCATGAAAAGGGCGGAACAAATCAAATTGAACCTGGATGAAATTGATGCCCTCATACAAAGGGTTGAAACCGGGCATCTCCAAGACGGTGATTATGAGATCATTAAATCCATGGCTGATACCATTGTCTGTCTAAATCAGGCCCTGGAAAATAAAAAGGTTTCCATCAAAAAATTGTTGAAAATACTTTTTGGATCAAAGACAGAAAAGAAAGACAATGTTTTAAAAAATAATGGCCCCTCTTCTGACGACCCTGATAGCCATGACACTCCATCCGAAAAGCAATCTGAACCTGATAAAGAACCCAGTAACAAGACTGATAACCTGAAGGTCACACGAAAAAAATCAAAGGGCCACGGAAGGATGGGGGCAGATAAATATACCGGAGCAGATAGTAAGTTTATTCCCCATTCGGAACTCAAACATGGCGACCCTTGTCCTTTATGTCCCAAAGGGAAAATCTACAATTTAAAAATCCCGGGTGTTGTTGTGAGGATAAGTGCCCAGGCACCTTTACAGGCGACAAGATTTGATCTTGAAAAATTACGCTGCAATCTGTGCGGTAAAGTTTTTACGGCCATTGCACCCGACAATATAACTGGGAAATATTACGATGAAACAGCCAAGGCCATGATTGCCATTTTAAAATATGGTTGCGGATTCCCCTGGTACCGTATGGAAAAACTTCAGGAGAGTTTAGGCGTACCCCTTCCGGCATCCACCCAGTGGGACAAGACAGAATCTGCAGCAAACCTCATCTATCCTGCATTTAATGAACTCAAGCGACAGGCTGCCCAAGGAAATATTCTTCATAATGATGATACCCCCATGAAGATTCTTGAGTTAATGGAGGAAAATAAAACAAGAGGCAAAAAGGATCGAACCGGAATCTTTACAACTGGAATCATCTCACTCCTTGATGAAGGCCGAAAGATAGCCTTGTTTTTTACTGGACGGAACCATGCGGGTGAGAACATTGGATCTGTTTATCAAATGAGGGATCAGGAAAAAGGACCGCCTATTCAGATGTGTGATGCCCTTTCCAGAAATTCATCCAGTCAATTTGAAACAATCATGGCTAATTGCCTGACCCACGGGCGTCGTGGCTTTGTTGATGTGGCAGACAATTTTCCAGATGAATGCCGCTATGTTATTGAAACCCTGGCCGATGTCTATAAAATAGACGACAAGACAAAAAAACAATCGATGCCATCAGAGGAACGGCTGAAATTTCATCAGCTTCACAGTACTCCTTTAATGGAAAAATTAGACACCTGGTTCAATAAACAGATTGATGACAAACTTGTTGAACCGAATTCAGGTTTAGGGCAGGCCATCACCTATATGCTCAAACACTGGCCGGAACTTACAAGATTTTTACATGTACCCGGGGCCCCTCTGGATAATAATATATGCGAACAGGCACTGAAGCGGGCAATCCTTCACAGAAAAAACGCCATGTTTTATAAAACCCAGCATGGTGCAGATATCGGAGATATATTTATGAGCCTTATCCATACCTGCAATTTGATGAAGATCAATCCGTTTAAATATCTGGTTGCCCTTCAAAAACATTCTTCTTTGCTATTCAAAAATCCATCTCGCTGGATGCCCTGGAACTATGAGGCTGCCTTGACTATTGAGGTTTAGACCGCATCTTCACTCATTTGATCTTACTGTCGATGGCAACATGCCCAGAAAAATTAATTTACGCAGACTGGCCGAAAGGACAC
>CAYQFN010000181.1:0-3252 GCA_964416685.1 uncultured Thermotogae bacterium
AGGATAGAGGCGATGTCTATCCCGCGCGTGCCGGCGTGCACCGCCTCGACCGAGCCGAAGAAGCGGTGCGTCTGCAGGACAAGCTTTCCGCCAAGGCGGTCCTTGTCATCGATTAGCAGCACATCGACCCCGCGCCTTCCAAGTTCACCGGCTGCGGACATCCCGGCTGGGCCTCCGCCGAGGATGAGGACCGTTACCTTGATCGTCTCAATCTCGTGCAGCGCGGGGATGCTGGTCACTTCCGGCAACCGCGGCAGCTCATCGATCGGTTCGACGCGCATTCCGGGGAGGACCTGCGTCATGCACGACTTCACTGGAACGTCGTTTGCGATCACCAGGCACTGTGAACACTGCCCGTTAGCGCAGAAGATCCCCTGCGGCGAGCCATCCCTTGGGTGATGGCCGAAGGTGCGGATGCCGTTTGCAAACAAAGCCGAGGCGATCATCTCGCCCCTATTTGCTGTTAACTCCTGGCCATGCCAGAAAAAGGTTACTTGTTCTTGTTTGGAAATCGGAAGAATTGGATGCTTGTCGATGCGATAGGTTGTCATCTTCTCCTCACCAGCGTTAGTTTTCAGTCCACAGACGTGCGCGCCGCGGAATGGTACACCTAGTTATCTTCACTTGCCAACTAAACCGAGCCACGGAGGCTGTTTTCGGGGCAATGGACTCGCCTCGATAAGGGTTTCCCTTCTGCGCGGTTGGTTTCTGGCGCGAGCACCATCTGTCATATCTTCTGCAAGACAAGCGCACAGTTGGAGGAGTAAGCAATGGTACGCAGTGGTGTGGAGTGGTGTAGTGCGAGGCACTGATAATCTACCTCGCAGCGTGTATAATACATCAATCATTCGAATAGAAGGAGGCTCTCGTGCAGAAGCAAACGCTAGACAAAGTATCGATCTACGTTCCCAAGAACAAGGTGGAGTATCGTCCAATTGAGCGACTCGCTGCCCTTGCGGAGAAACAGGACCGTTCAGTCAGCTACCTCGCGGTAGAAGCGATCCTTGAGTATCTCAAGGAAGAAGAGAGCAATTGAGAATGGTCTAACACCTCCTTGTGTGACCATGTGAGTCTACAAGCTGCCAGATGACCGGCAGCTTGTAGACTCGTTTGACAAGTTGCTTGTACGGCAACAACACAATTGTCCTCTTATGCCTGCGTGTGGTCCTGTGTCCGGATAAGAAGCACGTCGGACATTGCCGCGGCATCGACCGTGACGTGGTCGCCCTCCTTCACCTCACCGGAGACGATCTTCATCGCCAACGGGTTCTCAACCAGTCGCTTCAGCGCACGCTCCAACGGGCGCGCTCCATAGTGGCGATCGTACCCCTTCTTGGCGAGGACCTTCTTTGCCTCATCCGTTAGGGTGAGAGTGATCCCCTGCTCGGCCAGGCGCTTGTTAAGGATGTCTACTTTCAGATCGACGATCTTGGCGATCACTTCCTCGCTAAGCGGGTGGAAGATGATCGTCTCATCGATCCGGTTCAGTAACTCCGGTCGGAAAGTGCGCCTCAGCTCCTCTTCGATCTTTGCACGCACGTCCTCTTCTGAGAGCTCCTCGCTGAAGTACTCGCTTCCCACGTTCGAGGTCATGATGATGATCGTGTGGCGGAAGTCGACCGTGCGGCCGTGGCCGTCGGTAAGCCGCCCCTCATCGAGAAGCTGCAACAAGAGATTCATCACCTGAGGATGAGCTTTCTCCACTTCGTCGAATAGCACTACCTGGTACGGGCGGCGTCTGACGGCCTCTGTAAGCTGGCCCCCTTCCTCGTAGCCAACGTACCCCGGTGGGGAGCCGATCAGTCGTGCTGTGGCGTGTCGCTCCATGTATTCGGACATGTCGATCCTAAGGAGCGCGCTGTCGCTCCCGAACAGGAACGCGGCGAGCGATTTGGCGAGTTCGGTCTTCCCGACCCCGGTCGGCCCGAGGAAGAGGAAGGTGCCGATCGGCTTGCGCGGATCGGAGAGACCTGCGCGTGAGTGACGCACCGCCTGAGCGATCGCACGTACTCCCTCTTCCTGATCGATCACCCGCTCGTGCAGCAAGTCCTCCATCTTGGCAAGGCGCGTGCGCTCCTCGGTGAGCATCCGCTCAGCCGGGATCCCCGTCCACTGGGATACGATCCCCGCGATCTGCTCCTCGGTCACCTCGCCCCCGCTCCCCTCGACGCGGATGCGGCTGGCCGCCTCGTCGAGCAGATCGATCGCCTTATCGGGAAGAAAGCGATCGGAGATGTAGCGCTCCGAGAGCTTCGCCGCCGCCTCGATCGCCTCGTCGGTGATCTTCACGTGGTGGTGCTCTTCCAATTTCTCGCGCAATCCGGTGAGGATCTCCACCGTCTCGTTGATCGACGGCTCGCCCACGTACACGCGCTGGAAGCGGCGTTCGAGGGCGGAGTCCTTCTCGATGTGCTCGCGGTACTCGTTTAGGGTCGTCGCACCGATCAACTGGAACTTGCCGCGTGAGAGCGGCTCCTTCAGCATGTTGGAGGCATCGATCGCCCCCTCGGCAGCGCCGGCACCCACGATCATGTGAATCTCGTCGATGAACACGATCATCCTCCCGGCGGCGGCCTCGATCTCTTTGATCACCGCCTTGAGCCGGTCCTCGAACTCCCCGCGGAACTTGGAGCCGGCGACCATCGCCGCAATATCGAGGGCGATGATCTCCTTACCCTTCAGCGAATCCGGCACCTCATCAGCGACAATCCGTTGTGCGAGCCCCTCGACGACCGCTGTCTTTCCCACACCCGGCTCGCCTATCAAGACGGGGTTGTTCTTGCGGCGGCGGGAGAGGATCTGCTCCATGCGGCGGATCTCCTCATCGCGGCCGATCACCGGATCGAGCTCACCGCGCTTGGCCATCTCGGTCAGGTTGGTGGAGTACTTCTTCAGGATCTGGTAGCGGTCCTCGGAGTCACGGTCGGTCACCCGCTGCTCCCCACGCACGCTGCGCAAGGCAGTGTAGATCGCCTCCGGCGTGATGCGGTGGCGGTCGAGAACCCTCTTCAGCTTCGGATCGGTGGCGCGCGCGATCGACAGGAGGAGATGGTCGACCCCGATGTACTCATCGTGCAGCCGCTCCGCCTCCATCTGCGCTCCGCTCACTACCGTGTCCAAGCGCGGGGTGATGTAGATCTGCGTCCCGATCGGCCCGGACACGGTCGGCTTGTCCTTCAGCAGAACGTCTAGGTCCTTGGCAAGCCCGGTCAGATTCACCCCCATCTCCTGCAGGATGTTCCGTCCCACACC
>CAYQFN010000182.1:0-3233 GCA_964416685.1 uncultured Thermotogae bacterium
TCAAGCAGCGTTCCACGAGGGCCTTGACGTTGGTGCCATCGAAGTAAGTACGTATACTGAATGTAAGGGCCGAATCCGTGTGCCACGAGGGGAGATTATGTCCGAGATCGTCTTAGAAGATTTAACAAAGCGGTTTGGGAATATCACGGCTGTGGATCGGCTGAGCACAACCATAAAGAGCAGGGAGTTCTTTGTCGTTGTGGGGCCGACTGCCTGTGGGAAGACGACGCTACTAAGGTTGATAGCGGGTCTGTTGGAACCGGACGAGGGGAGCATCCTCTTCGATGGTCAGCCTGTAACTCAGTTGGGAGCGGGACAGAGAGGGGTAAGGATGGTCTTCCAGGACTACGCTTTGTATCCACACATGAAGGTCTTCGACGAGAAGAGGTACTCCAATCTCAGTTTCCCGTTGAAGCTTCGGAAGACGGAAACAGGTGCAATCAAGAAAATGGTGAACGGCCTAGCCAACAGGCTCCAGATCAAGAAGATCCTTTACAAGAGAAAACCCCATCAACTCTCGGCGGGACAGAAACAGAAAGTGGCGATGGGGAGGGCGCTAGCCGTGCCACCAAAGATTCTTCTTATGGATGAGCCCCTGTCAAACCTTGATCCTCAGAGCAGGCTGCATGCCAGAGATGAAATAAGAAAGCTCCATGATGAGCTCAAGGTGACGACCGTCTACGTGACTCATGATCTGGCTGAGGCCTTCACTCTGGCTGATAGAATGGCAGTGATGCGAGACGGGTCCTTCATCCAAACCGGAACCCCTCAGGAGATCCAGAAGAAGCCTATTGATGATTTTGTAGAGAGCTTCGTCCATAGCTACAAGGAATTGTCCAAGGGGCTCTTTGACGCATGAAGCTCGTTCTCCTCTGGCTGGAGTGTAACACCTGATAGTCTACTATTCTCAAGGATTACGAACGTGCCAAGATAATCAGGTGTGAAACGGTGCGTCCAGCAAACCCAGCGTCAAGGGTCGGGTAGGTTTCCACGGTTGACGGTAGGCTGCATGTCGCCGCCCTCTTGTCCGATGTGTTCTCCCTGTGCACCCTTCTCTAATAATCGGAGGGACAGTATAGGGTCTTCTCTGACACCGGAAGGCCTCCTACCGTTGATACGGCCGCTCGCGAAGCTTCTTTCTGGCACCGTAGCGTTTGGCTTCTCGTAGCCATCCGAAGTTCCCAATTGTCGTATACATCCATCCCGGAATGAGCGGCCTTGCCATAAGGTGAACCGCTTCATCGGGCACGGACTCACCGTTCACGAGCGCATCTACAGCGAGATCGAGTGACTTGATGATCTTGCCGACCATCCCGCCTTGTTCCTCCAGTCGTTGGCCGGAGAGCGCTCCACCCATCCCCAGCGCAAGACCTCCAGCCCACTCCAAGCCTGAAGCGTGTGCGAAACGTTGGCAGATGGACATGGCCACCTTGTTGTGCTGCGCTTCGGCAAATCCACAGTTAGCAATGGCGGCAAGACGTCTCTTCTTCTCAAAGTCTTGCTCGGCAATTAGCTCCATAGCCCGAATAACGGGCGCTGGGAGGCTGTCCACGTAGAGAGGGAAAGAGAGGATGATGAGGTCGGCGGTTTTGACGGCTTCAAGAAGCGCAGCTCGCCCCTCGTCCGACTGAAGGGTCGTTCGGATGAAGATGCTTTGGCTGCTCCATCCTCGTGCTTCCATCTTCTCGACCACATAGGCCCCCAACGCTTCTGAAACACTCTTCCCGGGTGCCTTGGGACTGCCAACCAGGAGGAGAACGCGATTGCCTTCGCTGTTCATAATCTTACCCCCAGCTCGCCAAGTGCTGCATGCATCAGCTCATGGATCTCAGTCTCGCTTTGATCCTCATTCACCACACACGCTGCGTACGCTGGGTTGTACATGTTGATGGCGTTTCTGCCAATTAGCGTCTTGAAGATCCGCTCGCTCTCCTCATCTGGCTCGTGCACGATACCCACACCAAGCAGCTTTGGTGCCTGAGCATAGCGCTTGCGATGATGAACCTCTCCGTTGATCCTGGTGAAGAATGGGGAGATGAGACCGATGGAGCGGTCGAGCGCCTTCTTCAACTCGCTCGAATACCCGCCAAAGGTTATGGGTGTGAAATAGACGACAAGATCGCTTTCGATCATCTTCCGCGTGACTTCGCGTGCATCATCGTCAATTAAGCACACCCCTGGAGTCTGCACCCAACATCCGAAGCACCCCATACAAGGAGCGATCTCGATATCGCACAGAAGAATACTCTCCACTTTCCACTGCAGCGACCGCAGCTCTCGCATGATGGTCTCTCCGATGTTGTCAAGGTGTTGAGTATTCTTGCCTACTCCATTTAGCACTAGAGCTTTCACTAGCATCCTCCCACGCATGAATCCTACAGGATACAGCAGGAAGCATGCCTCTGACAAAGCATAGCATCTCGGCCTCAGAGATCTTCTAGCGACAACCCGCTAAAGCTTGCCTCTTGATCCGCAGCAACACCTCTTCTCTCGTTTACAAGGAGCAATGCAACGAACCCAACGACGACAAAGACTGCAATCGAGAGGATGGCCAGCCTTTGTCCAGATTGCTCAGTGAGTGCTGCTTCTTGGTCCCCTCTCTGATACCACAAGGCGGCATGCGCAGCGATGAAGCCGTACAGGGTTGGGCCGATGAAGGACGGTGTGCGCCCGGTCATAGCAAAGAACGCATGGAATTCGGCGCTCTTCGCTGCCGGAGCAAGCTTGCCAACGAATGCCCTGCTTACGATTGCGCGGCGCTCATCGCGAAGCCAGCGATTCCACCGATGACAAAGAAAAGCGTGCCCGAGCGATCGAAGTAGAGCCGCACAATGGCTACCAGCATCAGTCCCAACGCGATCAGAATCGAGCGCTTGGCGCTGAAGCGATCGGTGATGTACCCAAAGGCATACGCTCCAGCAATGCCCCCTACCTGTGCCATAATCATGAACAGTATGAGCTGTTGCTGGCTCAGGCCGAAGAGAACCGCGCCAAGGACGGCGGCGACCAAAAAAGGGCTGCTCTCAGGGATATTCTCCGCACCGACAATCTCTAGCCGCATCAATAAGCCAAACGTGCATCAAACAATCAATCTCAAGAACAACGTGTCGCACGACGCATCGGGGTACGAAAACTGCGCTGTGAAAGAGGCGTATTTGGCATTTACTTGAAGAACAACTGGAGGCGAGCGGATTCGAACCGCCAACCTCTGCGATGCGAACGCAGCGCTCTCC
>CAYQFN010000183.1:0-3181 GCA_964416685.1 uncultured Thermotogae bacterium
CGCTATGAAGGCACTACAAGGCCTTTGCGAGCTTCATCAGCAGAAGCGAGCCAATCAGCAAACTGTGCTAGCATCCCTTGCTTGACTGAGCCGGGTTACCATAGTATAGGCTCATGAACAGAGCGACGTTTCGTTTCTACTCTGAGTTGAACGACTTTCTTCCGCAGGCGAAGAGGAAGCAAGCGTTTGAGTACCAATTTAGAGGAAATCCGGGAATTAAGGACGCAATCGAGGCACTCGGCGTGCCGCACGTGGAGGTGGACGTTATCCTGGTAGACGGCGTTTCTGTGGATTTTTCTTACCGCTTACAGGGAGGTGACCGCATCGCCGTCTACCCTGTCTTTGAGACCCTGGATGTGACGCCGATCGTCAAGCTGCGCCCCAAACCGTTACGACATACAGCGTTCATCGCCGACGTGCACCTGCGAAGGCTTGCTCACTACCTACGGATGCTCGGTTTCGACACGCTGCACGAGAATGACTACGCAGACGATGAAATCGTTCAGATAGCGGCGAGATCCGGACGGATCATCCTCACTCGCGATCGAATGCTTCTCAAGAACGGCGCAGTGATGCGCGGTTACTGGGTGCGCTCGACCGATCCGATCGAGCAGACGCGAGAGGTCATCCGCCACTTCGATCTGCGCAGACAGGTGAAGCCGCTTACTCGCTGCCCCACATGCAACGGCGAGATCGTCCCTGTAGAAAAGAAAGAGGTGTACGAACGCATACCTCCGAAGACCGCTCAGTGGCTCGACGAATACTTCATCTGCACGGGCTGCGGCAAGCTCTACTGGCAGGGAACGCATTACCCCAAGGTCCTGGAGCAGATCGATGCCATTCTTGCAGGCCTTAGGTAAACCAATAAGGGGAACCATGGGTCGTCGATCATAGGGTTTCATTGTCTTATCTTACCCTATCATGCTTATCGCGGAGCGACAGACAGATATCGTATGATGTATTGGCTGTCCAGGTATGCTTCCTTCCAATGAAATCCGCAACTCCATGAGATTCGGGCAAGCATCCGCCGCAACTATCCGAGAGCAAACAGCGTTACGAAGGTGCCTACTGCGTGACACACCATCAGCAGCGTGTGCGTTCCAGTATAGGAATCCTAAGAATGAAGGTAGACCCCGTCTGCCCCTGGTAAACGATACTGTTTGTCGCAGTCGCCCATTTGAGATTAACATTGATGAGCGAAAAACAGGGAACTCTTGTCTCAGCAGGGGCATCGAGTGTATTTGAGGGTTGGATTCCAGGAATAGGGAAGGGGGCGATGATGGGAATTTGTGCCATTTACCGAGTGTTTCTCGAGGAGGTAATGCCTGCCGGCGCCGATCGTTGGGCGAAATATCTTACCCGTTATTACCAACCTAATGAGGACTTTCTTGCAAACTACGCCGAAACTTGGTCGGGAGTGGGCCTTGAGGAAATCCAAAGGCGGTTTGACGAGTTCTATCCAGCTGCGACCATGGACCAGCTTGAGCAAAACTTCCCGCCCGAAGGAGGCGGGGCTTTATACCAAGAACTTTGGGAACGTTGTCAAGAGAAGCTTCGGGTCAGCGAGGGGCCAGATGTTTATTTTATGGTGGGCGTTTACACATCGAATGCGTTTACCACGCTGATCGCCGGTAGGCCCATGATAGGCATCTGTTTGGAGCACTTTAATCCTGGTCCCTGCGCCCACCCTTGGGGATTAAACATTGATCCTGAAAAGTTGCCAATCTGGTTTTCTCATGAATTTGCCCATTGCGCCGCAGTGGAGAAGCACAGTGGAAGTCTCATACGTGGGGTCCTCAACAAGGCAGACTGGGATTGGCAGCTCCTCGACGGCCGGGTTCCTCTGCGAGAGTGGCTATGGCTGGAGGGGGTTGCCGTGGCCTTTTCGCATTACTTGACTGGTGCTCCATTAGTGGATTGCTTGGGATTTAGCGAAGAACAGTTTGTAAAGTGTCAGGCCTCTGAGGATTCCCTTTTTAAGAAGTTCACTCAGGAGATGGATTTTTCTGATTTTGGGAGGTATGAGCGGTGGTTTGGGGGCGATGTAACAAAGACCGATGTGCTGGTCCGGCCGGGTTATTACCTGGGGTACCGAGTGGTAGAGGAGACGGTAGGGGATTTTGATTCTGCAAATTGGGACGAACTCTGTCGTCTTTCCCCGTCCGATGTCCAAGCCCATCTTGAGAAAATGGCCCACTTCCGGTTTCGGGGCTCCAGGGCGAAATAAGATGAGAGCGAAACTAGGAGGCAAGAATGAGAATCGCGATGATTCTAGCCATTGTAGCAGCACTTGTGGTATTCGGTGCCCTCGCCGCTCCGCGCATCCCAACAGGGGCTGAGCGTGTGATGCGGGACGTGACCTACAGCACCATCGACGGGGTCAACCTAAAGATGGACATCTACTACCCGCAGACAGACAGCTCATCCTATCCAGTAGTAATGTACGTGCACGGCGGAGGGTGGACGAGCGGATCCAAGAGCAGCGGAGCAGGGATGCGCGACGTTCCGACCCTGCTTGATCATGGATACGCTGTCGCATCGATCGACTACCGCTTAGCCCCACGTTGGAAATTCCCCGCCCAGATCGAAGATGTAAAGTGCGCTGTGCGTTACCTGCGCGTCAACGCTGAGGAATTGAAGATCGATCCTGACCACATCGGGACCTACGGCGGAAGCGTCGGCGGGCATCTTGTCACACTACTTGGAACCTCATCTGACGATCTTTTCGGCGGAGACTGTCCATGGCCCGGTTCTGCGCGGGTGCAGGCTGTCGTCGACATGTTCGGTTCGGCCGACTTCTCCCTGTTCGATTTTAGTGGCTTCAGCGTGGCCGAGCGGGTGTTTGGGGTCTCTGAATCAAGCGATCCGATCTTTACCCAGGCGAGCCCGGTGACATGGGTTTCGCCCGACGATCCGCCGTTTCTCATCCTGCATGGGGACAAGGATACGATCGTCCCGCTGTCGCAGTCTCAGAGCCTGTACGATCATCTGCAGGCCGCTGGCGTTCCGGTAGAGCTCGTGGTGGTGAAGAACGCTGGGCACGGCTTCAAGCCGACCGGCGGGAGGATCGACCCCAGCCGTTCTGACATATCGGAGATGATTGCCTCCTTCTTCGACCGCTGGCTGAAGGGGTGAGTATACTCAGGGCCAAGACACGCAGAATACCGATATTGTTTCCCCC
>CAYQFN010000184.1:0-3141 GCA_964416685.1 uncultured Thermotogae bacterium
ATTGCGCACGGCAAGCAACGCAGGTAAAATTCCTTTCAGAACTATGTTTCTTATCGGAGCAGTCGTTATCGGGGTCGTGCTTGGCTACGCGCTGAAGGGGAGGATCGCTAACCTCTCTGGTCTCCCGCTGCGCTCGCTCTGGCTCGTCGGTGTGGCGATACTGATCCAACTTGCCATCTTTCCGCTTTTCTCCTCGCGTGCGATCTTTCCGTATGCGACGACGCAGCTGCATCTGGCTTCATATGGCCTTCTCTTTCTGTTCTTCGTCATCAACTACCGCGTGTGGGCGCTCATCATCATCGCAGCAGGATCGATCTCTAACTTACTCGTGATCGCCGTGAACGGCGGCAGGATGCCCTCATCAGTGCACGCCCTCACCTGTGCCGGTCAGCCGGAGATCGCGCAGAAGCTGGCCACTGAAGGTGCGTGGGGAAATGTCGTTTTGATGAGTGATAGGACTCATCTGAACTTCCTCGGGGATTGGCTCTACCTGCCGCGCGGCGTACCGCTGGCAACAGCGTTCAGCATCGGTGATCTCACGATTGCCGTCGGATTGGTTATACTTATCGTCTGGGGGATGCGTTCTCATGCCTAAAGACTTAACACGCTTGCTCGCCCCGCGAGGGGTGGCGGTTGTCGGCGCCAGCCCGCGGGCGGGCTCGGTCGCCGGAGAGATTCTGCGTAACATCGTGCGCTGTGGCTACACCGGTGAGGTCTATCCGGTGAACCCGAAGCACGATACGGTCAACGACCTCAAGTGCTATCACTCGATCAGCGAGCTTCCCAATGGTGTGGATCTCGCAGTGCTGGCGATCAACCGCAATCTCGTGCTCGATGCGGTCGCCGAGTGCGGCGAACACGGGATCAACAATCTGGTGATTATCACCGCCGGGTTCAAGGAGAGCGGAGAGGATGGAATAAAGCGTGAACAAAACTTACAACATCTTATAGAAAAGTACGACCTGAACGTGGTCGGACCGAACTGCATGGGGATCATCAACAGCGCTTCTGCGGTCTCTCTCAACGCCTCGTTCTCGCGTTGGTTCCCCAGCGACGGCGAGATCGCGTTCATCTCACAGAGCGGCTCGTTGGGAGAGACGGTCCTCGAGTTCTTCGAGGGGATGAACATGGGCATATCGCAGTTCATCAATCTAGGAAACCGCGCTGGTCTGTCGGAGAACGATTTTCTCCTGCACCTGGCGAACGACGATCACATCCGCCTCGTCTTCCTCTACCTGGAGAGCTTCGCCGATCCACACCAATTCAGGCGCTTAGTTGAGAGGATCGGGCGAACGAAGCCGATCGTTGTTCTCAAGTCGGGGCGCACACAGGCGGGAGCGGCGGCTGTCGCCTCGCACACGGGCTCGCTTACGACCTCCGATGCGATCGTCGATGCGTTCCTCAGCCAGAGCGGGGCGATCCGTGTCTCGTCGATAAAGGAGGCACTGACGGTCCTCGGGGCGCTGAAGTGGGGCGCAATCCCGGAGGGGAACAAAGTGGTGATCCTCACCAACGCCGGTGGGGCGGGGATCATCGCCGCCGATGCCTGCGAGCGGGTGGGTGTTGATGTTCCTCAGATATCGGACTCCGTCAAGGAAAGGCTGAGATCGTTCCTCCCGCCGGAAGCGGGTCTGGGAAACCCGATCGACATGATCGCCACCGCAAGTTCGGCAGACTACGAGCGCACGTTGCACGAAACGCTGAGCAAGGTCGACGCGGCGATCGTCATCTTCAGGCCACCGATAGTCTTCAACGAGCCGCCAGAATCGGTGGCGGACGGAATCGTACGCGTTGCTGAAGAGAACCCGGGTAAGCCGATCCTCGTTTGCACTCTCAGCCGCAGCGCCAATCTGGCAACGTTCCGCGAGCGGCTCGCTGCTGCGCGGATACCGGTATACACCATGCCTGAAACAGCGGTTGAGGCCCTGGCCTCCCTCTGCCGTGTGGGGGAACTGTGGCGCGTGCGGCGGCCGATCGATCGCTACGTGAGCGTCGATAGCGATAAGGCGCGGGAGGTCGTTGAACAAGCACTGAGTGCAGGGCAAGGAGCGCTGACCTTCGCCCAAGGAGCCGATCTCCTTTCCGCATACCACATTCCAGTCTGTGCGTTCTCCTACGTTGAGGATACTGCTGCGTCAGAAGCATTCGCCGCTCAGGTCGGCTATCCGCTGGTCGCGAAGATCGATGCCCTCAACCTGTTCCATCGCTTCGAGCACGGGGCCGTAATCACCGGGATCAGGGATGATCAGGAGCTGCGTGCTGCGCTCGTGAAGCTACAGGACGTCATCGAAGGAGAGAAACTGGCCGACGGACGCATCCTGTTGCAGCCGATGATCGAAGGTCGGGAGCTGATCATGGGTGTGAACCGTGACCCGTCGTTCGGGCCAGTGATCATGTTCGGGATCGGCGGAACCTTCGTGGAAGCGTTGAAGGACGTATCCTTTGGCGTTGCTCCGCTGTCGATCGAGCACGCGCGGCTGATGATCCGCTCAATTAGAGCCTTTCCGCTTCTCGGCGAGTTTCGTGGCCAACCGCCAGTTGATATCTCACGCTTGGCGACGATCCTCCATCGCCTGAGCAGACTCAGCCTGGACATTCCGCAGATTGCTGAAATTGACCTGAACCCGTTCATGGCCGGAGACAACCTGGCTGCCGTCGACATCCTGATCAAGCTGTGAGAAAACAGTGATCGGTGATGAGTGATGAGTGATCAGAAAGAGCGCAAGAAGCCTGAAGCCTGTACATGTGTTGCATCTCCCGTGCCTGTGCGTGCACGTACGCAGACAGGCGTACGACGTTAAGCAACTCCGCATCAGCAACGTTGCAGACAAGCTGCAACGCTACAAGAAGCAAGAAATGATCGGAACGCGAGAAGCTCTTGGCGTAAGCGCTACCAGCTTACTCACCACGAAGGAACGTACACGAAGAGATTCTTCGCGCAAAGGAATTGTGTTTCTCACCATTGGCCGATCAGCTTTCTTAGCATACCAGAGCCCATTTTTCGTGTCCTTCGTGCTCTTCGTGGTGAATATTCCTTCGAATCGGTTAGCCAAGAAACACGAGGAAACTGAATAATTCCGCATGCCAAAGCCTGAGGAGGGAAGAGGGGGACCCGGTTTCCCTTGCCCTGCCGATTCGAAC
>CAYQFN010000185.1:0-3139 GCA_964416685.1 uncultured Thermotogae bacterium
AAGATCTTGGAGCTTGGAATGCGGAATGGAGAAGTCGGAACGCGGAATGCGGAGCGGGGAACGAAAAGCATTCTCACGCAAAGATCGCTAAGAAAAGCATGAGAAGGAACGAATAATAAACTGCCCTCTTTGCGTTTGGCGCTCTTGAGCGAGCGTCAGAGAGCGGGCGAGAGGAAAACCCAGCCGTAACGAAAGAGGTGTTTCTATTTCACCTTGGGGAGATTACAATTACAGACCATGACCACAAGAGAAGATATAGAAGCGAAGCTCCTTTCTAACCACCTCCACAACCTCCTGCCGGAAGGCCTCATCGCCCCTGACTACGGCTCTTACTCCATCGACAGCATTCCCTCTTTCATCCGTGCGCTCTTCGGTGAGCGGACTGAGCGCGGTAAGGCCCTGATCTCCTTTCTCCCATCTGACTTACCGCAGCGCGTCCTCCTCCTCATCCTCGATGGAGTGGGCTACATGCATCTGACTCGCCTGTTGTCGCAGTTTCCCGACATGTTTCTCAATCGCTTGATCGGCCGCGGGATTATGGTTCCCGTCTCATCGGTCTTCCCCTCCACCACCGCTACCGCTCTCGCCTCGCTCAGCACCGGCGTCACCCCGCAAGAGCACGGAATGCTCGGTTACCGTCTCTACCTCAAGGAGACATCGGCGATCACCAATATGATCAACCTATCGCTTCTGGGAAACGGTGCGAGCGATACGGCCCTTAAGGCAGGGATCGACGAGAAGGCGTTCCTCGCCCCGCCTACCCTGTTCGAACGGCTGAGTGCGCTCGATGTTGAGGCACACGTGATCATGAACAAGCACATCGCAAGGAGTGCTCTATCGCGTCTCCTCTACGCCGGTGCGGCAAAGATGCACAGAGTGGTGAATCTGTCAGATATGCTGGTAAGTGCACAGAAGGTTCTGAATCAGGCAAGAGGTAAGACGTTTGTCAGTCTGTATTGGGAGGATACTGACGCCATCGCGCATCTGCATGGCCCCTGGACGGATGCGTTCACCGCCGAGTTGCGCTCAATCGACGCGGCGCTGGAGCGTGAGCTCTCAGCCCGCGTCGAGGATACGCTCCTTCTCGTTACCGCAGACCATGGATTTGTTCCGATGAATAATGAAGACTACATCGATATCACGAAATACCCGGTGCTGTACCGCAATCTTGCCCTACCCCCGGTAGGAGACACGCGCGCCGCATACCTGTTTGTGCGCGACGGCAAGAAGAATGAAGTCACCCGATTCATCGCTGAGGCGTTCTCGGGTGATGTTGTTTGTCTGGATGCTGAGGAGGCGCTCGATGCGGGCCTGTTCGGGATCGGAGCGGCTCTCCGTGAGTCACACGATCGCATCGGCGACCTGGTTATCGCTTCCACCGGACAAAGGACCCTCTACTATCCGTATAAGGACAGCGTCAAGTTACGCGGCATGCACGCCGGCCTCACACCGGATGAGATGCTTGTTCCGCTTATCATCAGCAAACTGTAAGGAGAGTGATTATATGATCATAGTTGGAAGAGCGCAAGAAGTTCCCACGGCGAACATCAGTGACGGAAAGACGATCGTCAACGCTGTGAAGCGCGTGCTGATCGGCCCGGATCAAGGCGCACCGACCTTTATCATGCGCTTGTTCACCCTTGGAGAGGGCGGCTTCAGCCCGTACCACACGCACCCGTGGGAGCATGAGGTGTTCGTGCTTACGGGAGAGGGGATCGTGAAGGGAGGCGACGGTGAGACGAACGTAAGCGCGGGCGATTTCATCTTCGTCCCGCCGAACGAGGAGCACCAGTTCCTAAACGGCGGCAAGGAGCCATTTGAGTTCCTGTGCATCATCCCCAAGGGCGAAGAGGGCTAGATTGCGTGTTCTCGTGAGCATGAGTGGCGGAGTGGACAGCACCGTTGCTGCTAAGCTACTCATTGAACAGGGGTATGAGGTTGAGGGGATCACGTTCTGGTTCTGGTCGTATCCCGGTGCACCTAACTATGGGGGAAGGACGAAGTGCTGTTCTCTGGATAGTGCCGCCCTCGCTGCGGAGGAGCTTGGCATTGTACAGCGAACGACCGACGCCAGTGGCCTATTTTATGAGCGTGTCCTGCGAGACTACATCGCCCGCTACAGCCGCGGAGAGACCCCGAACCCATGCGGAAACTGCAACCGCCACCTTCGCTTCGGCCTTGCCCTGCAGCAAGCGCGCGAAGACGGCTTCGACTACGTCGCAACGGGCCATCACGTCCGCCTCTTGCGCGATGAAACAGGCCGGGTGCACCTGCTGCGTGGGGTCGATCAAAGGAAGGATCAGACCTACTTCCTGTATGGCCTACAACAGGCGGATCTCGCGCATTTGCTCTTCCCAGTTGGCGAGCTGACAAAGGACGAGATATTCGCCATCGCTCGTCGCAGCGGCCTCCATGCGGCGTCACTCCCCGAGAGCCAGGATCTGTGCTTTGCCGTAGATGGGCGCACAGATTTTCTCTTCCCTCAGGGCGTCATCCGCTCCGGTCCGATTCTGGACACAGACGGTAACAGGCTCGGCACGCACAACGGCCTCGCGCACTACACGATCGGCCAGCGCCGTGGCATAGGGATCTCAAGCGCTGGCCCGCTGTACGTCATCGGAATCGACCCTGAGAGGAACGCTCTTATCGTCGGGCAGGAGCGCGATCTGTATTCAGACCGGCTGACCGCGAGCGAGGCGAGCTTCATTCTCGGGCAGCCACCGGAGGATGGGATGCAGATTCAGGCGAAGATCCGCTACCGCTCAGCGCCAGTAGCGGGGACTCTTCATATCCTCTCAAACGATAGTTTCTCCGTCGATTTCAGCGTGCCGCAGCGAGCCATTACCACGGGTCAGATCGTGGCCCTGTACGATGGGCAAGAGCTTCTCGGGGGAGGAATCATAGATGGGAAAGGCAAGACAATTCGTTGAGTTCGTTGGGTTCGTTACACCGTAGAATGGGCGCCTTAGTCGTGATCGCACAGGGCAGGAGTTGCTGGGATCTGTTCAGTTTGCTCGCTGCGAGCTTGATGTGTCGGTATAATTCCCGTTTGGAGGGGTGGGCGAGCGGACTAAACCACCGGTCTTGAAAACCGGCGAGCCGCAAGGTTCCGCGGGTTCGAATCCCGCCCCCTCCGCCA
>CAYQFN010000186.1:0-3133 GCA_964416685.1 uncultured Thermotogae bacterium
GGCGAGATGCGAACGTCCTGGAACTTACCCATGCTCTTCTTGAGAAGAAAAGTCTTGAAGTAACCAACTGTATAGTAATGTACGGCCTTCCACAAGCCGTAGTAGTTGTACCGCCTGGCTGATGAGTGAACCACTAAGTGTCGATCGTAGTGCAGAGCACGATGGCCGCGCAGTTTCGCCACACGCCAAGCGATATCGTTGTCTTCGAATGCCTCTAGGGAGACGTTGAACCCCTTTACGTCTTCGAAAGCCTCCCGATCGACAGCAAAGTTTGGGCCTCTCACGTTTGGATGTTTGGTGATCCTGTCAAACTGGGTGATCACGAAGTCAATCACTGGGTAGGCGTGGTGCATCACAGTGCCGGTGAATCCACGAATGCGGGTGAAGTAGACTGGTCCGTAGACGAGCGCTGTTTGCTGCTTGCGGTCAAAGGCTGTGACGATTCGCTCTAACCAGTCAGCCGGATAAAAGCTATCGGCATCGGCGCTTACGATGATGTCTCCGCTCGCCTCTTCAAAGGCTCGCTGGCGAGCTCGCGCAATTCCCTTTAGGGGTTCATCGATGAGTCTGAGGTTCAATCCCTCTTCTTTGGCCACTTTGCTGGCAACGTGCGCGGTGTTGTCGGTACAAGCGTTGAGACACACGACAACTTCGACATTGGCCGAGGTCTGTTGCCTGGCGATCGAGCGCAAGCAATGCGCGATGCAATCCTGCTCGTTGTAGGCAGGAATAGCAACGGAAATTAGCATTCTATCATTAGCATGTACTCTTCTCGTGGTGTTTCTAGATCGGAACAAGCTTCTCATCCTCCGCAGGGGTTGTGGCCTAACTAATCGATCGGAAAATATAGCACGTTCGTGCGAACAATGCCAATACGTGTCTTCGTGATGGCCTTCAGACAAGCGGTCGCTGGGGGAGGAAGGAGAGAATCGACACAGAAAAGAATACAGAAGATGGTTGATCGCATTGCAGAGCGCCTTTATTCGGAAAAGACCTGCCTGTTCGGATCGCATGCTCGCGGTGAAGGCGTTCTTGATAACGATGTTGATCTCGTGGTTGTGGTTCGAAGCGCGAAAGGCCGTACAAATTTGGGTTGCTCTCCAGAAATTTCGGTTGCTGAAGGAGATTATTGTTGGTATGCTCGAGGATCTTGAGTGGTGAGAGAGACTTTCGCAACGGGCGAGCGACGAGCGGATCGCGAAGGGATCGTATTGTTTGCCCGTTAATAAGTCTGTATTGAGGGTGGTTTGCTGTGGATCGAGAAGGCAGAGTATGGTCTGATGATCGCTGTTATCTCCTTGGATGCGATGATCTGTCACTCTGAACCGCAGTTGGCTGTCTGGATGATTGTGGAGCGATCTCCTTGCCCGAGGCACGGGAGTGGTAGAGATTGCACAAGGAATACGAGGTGAATCCGCGGTCTATTATCGAGGCGCCTGTATCGCAGGAGGATACACTGCCGAACGGAGGGGTTGGTCAGGGTGCGACAATGTCTGGATTCTCACCACGAAATGTGCGGATCATTTTCTCTGCCAATGAAGGACGCTATCTGTGCTGTGGCTGAACAGAGTTGGGGCGCAGTGAAAACTCTCACTTGCTCGGTGCCCGCTCCATGCATGGCGCAGCGGGGAGCGATAAATTGCCAGCATCTCATGTGGTTACCAGGTGGCTACTCAGGTGAATACGCCCATTATTCATGTTGACCGCGTTTCTTCCACGCAGGACGTGGCCCGCGCGATGACGCGGCAGGAGTTAGGAACAGTGATCGTCGCAGATGCTCAAGAGAACGGGCGAGGGCGGCGGGGGCATGTGTGGCTCTCCCCGCGCGGTGGGCTGTACGCGTCTATCATCCTTCGGAGCGATCCGCTTCTCTCTCTGCGCGCAGGCATTGCTGTCGCGCGTGCGCTTCAGGAGCTAGGAATCGATGCACGCTTGAAGTGGCCAAACGACGTCTTGGTGGCTGACAGGAAGATCGCCGGGATCCTCATCGAGGCATCAGGGGAGATGGCGATCGTCGGTATTGGGGTGAATGTCGATAGCGTTCCCCTTCCCGAGGCGACGTGCGTGGAACGCGAAACAGAGCGGAGTGTAACGCGCGATGAATTGCTGTACTCGATCTTGCAAAAGATAGACACAGCGTGCGGCGAAGACATCATCAAGAAGTATCGAGAGCTTTCCTGCACAATCGGGCGAGAGGTTCGAATCATCACTGCGGCGGGGAAAGAGGTCATAGGAAATGCTCTGGGAATAGATAGATATGGGCATCTTCTCGTTGATGATGGCAAGAACAAGCACACAATCGTTGGCGGAGATTGTGTGCATCTGGAGCAGGGGTTTGACGTTGCGCGTGCAAACGGCTAATCTCGTGGCGAGACGAAGAAAGGAGAGTCGAGATGATGTTATGGGGAAAGCAGAAGAAGATTGAAGCCTTGGTGATTAAGCATCTGGACAAGGTAGTGGTGACGTTAGATTACTTTCAGGATTCCCTCTTTAACTACCTTAGCGGTAATATTGAACAGGCCGACAGGCTGGCGCTTGCCACCCATAAAGCAGAGAGCCTTGCTGATGACATTCGCCGCGAGGTGGAGGCGCAGTTGCTTGGTGGCGCGCTTCTGGCTCCATCGCGGCGGGATATCTTGGAGATCATCGAACGTGCGGACGGTCTAGCCAACGCCGGCGAGGCAGCGCTCGACTATATCATGCTACAGCGTATAAACATCCCGGACGGCATAAAGGGACAACTGAGAGAGATCGGGGAGAAGACAGGCGAGATCTCTCGCGAGGTTAGGCAGGCGATGCGGGCGATGTTCGATGATATCAGACACGTGACGGAGCATACCAGGGCGATCGAAATCAAGGAAGGGGAGATCGATCGTCTGGAACGGGACGCGATTAAACTTGTCTTTGGGATGGATATCAATCTGGCAGAGAAGCTACAGTTGCGGGGAATGATCGAAGAACTGGTCGAGATCTCCGATCGAGCGGAGAATCTTTCTGACCGTATCGACATTATGGTTGCTGAGAGGAAGCCGTAGCTTTCTTCTAACGAGAATTAATAGCATTTGGCATCCTGATTAGACGTTGATTGAGATGAGGCCCATGAACGCCACCTGGCGATCTTTGCGGCTTGAGT
>CAYQFN010000187.1:0-3133 GCA_964416685.1 uncultured Thermotogae bacterium
AGTGATGACGCGGAGGCGGTGGTGGAGTTATCGCAGCTCTTTGAGCCCGTGTCAACAACACTGTGGCGGGGGCTGGATCCGGAGGAAGGGGTTGATTGGGTGCGTGAACGGCTGAATCTGCCCGAGTGGGCGGGGTTCGTCGCCGAGGTTGACCACGATCTCATCGGGTTTGCCATCTGCAAGGACATGAATGACGACACGCGCGGCTTTATCTTCCCGCAGGCAAACGAGACGGTACACCTTCTCTATCTGGCTGTAGATGAAGCATTCAGAGGGCAGGGCGTCGCCCGCGCGCTCTTATCAGAATGCGAGAAACTGGCGCGGGATTGGGGACGAAGCGGGTTGCTCCTCGATGTCGCTAGCGACAACCCAGCACTGCGCATCTATGAGCGCTTCGGGTTCGAGGAACTCGGATCGCTCATCTTTCTGCGCAAGAAGCTCTAGGCATGCATCCTCGGCTGGTCTCGGTCGCTCGCTGAATTCTCCAAAGAGAAGAAAGAAAGGCTCGCGACACTAAAGCTGTTATTAAGCAGATGCTGGATCTAAGCCATCTTAGCTTCAACTAGTAAATTCAGCCTAGACTTCCTTATTGACAGTCAAGAAACTACTAGGCTCTCCCGTACAAGTGATAAGCACGCTCCGCCGAGCACGCGTAACTGCCACATAGAGGAGAGATCGTTCTCGGGTCTCCTTCTCAGCTTGATCGTGCGGGTTGTCGGCTTGAATGGCCCGCGGTAGCGGAACAGTGCCCTGGTTAACTCCAGCCACTATGACGTGATCAAACTCCAGCCCCTTCACTCGGTGCATGGTGGCAAGGCGGATTCCGTCTGCTTTCCGATCCTCCGCCGCGCTTCTTCGGATGAGGTAGGTTTTGTGTCCGCTACTTCGAAGCGCGACATCATATTGATTGACGAGATCATTGGTCCTTGCGATGAGGCAGATGTCCTTGGTCAACACACCCTGATTCTGCAGGGCAGCAACGTATTCTACAATTGAGCCAATCTCATCTGAGGACGACGCGTACTGCTGCACCATCGGATCGGGCCCGTGGAGCAACGATCGGTAGCCCCGTTGGTCGTCCTGCCCTCCGTTGAGGTCATCGAATGGTCTACCTTCCAAGATGCTCGTTGCCCACCGTCGCGTTTCCTCTGTGGTGCGGTAGTTCACTCGTAACTTCCTGCCTCGTCCGCGGATATCGATACCGCAATGGCCAAGAATTACTCGTGGGCCATAGATCCGTTGATGAGCATCTCCAACGATGAAGATGTCATTTGGAACTGAACCACCTTCGGAGGGGATCATCTGCCGCACAAGCCTGAAAACCTCGGCACTCATATCTTGCGCTTCGTCAATGACCACGGCTCGATACGGCAGGATTTTCCCTTGGCGTTCAAGAAGGTGCCTAGCATCGCGCGTTGCATCTATTAGCTCCTTCAGCCGGTGGTCGTTTAGTTGGGATCGGTATTCCTCGAATACTGGCCAGACCTTGTACCTACTGGCTCTAGGCAGACGCTGTCCCCGTCCTGTACGGTCGGCTCGCACATAGGCCGCAACGTTGTCGATTCCTTGCTGCTGGATGACTTGTTCCCACTCATCTCTGTAGAATTCATCGGATAATTCCAATGCCTGGTCGGCCATGTTGAGCGCATTTTCCCAAATGGGACGCAACCTCTCTTCGAATGCGATCTGAAAGTCGTAACCGTTTTGTCTAAGGAACTGGGCGACCCATGCATCGATATTGATAACCTCAATGCGGCGCATTGTACTTGTGGAGCATAACTTCTGGAGATTCGACCGGATGTCGATGGCAAGATTCTTGGTGAACGTAGTGAAGAGGATGCGATCCGATGGATCAGTAAACACGTTCTCCACAAGCCATTTGGCACGATGCATGGCAACAACTGTCTTTCCAGTGCCTGCCCCACCCAAAACCCGAACCGGGCCGTTTGCCTTTATTTGTACCAGCTTACGCTGTGACGGATGGAGGAAAATGCGCCATCGCTCAAGTGGCGCAGCAAGGATTTCCTGCAGTTCGAGATCATCTTCGACAACCGTAAATCTTCGCAGGGAATCAGCCCGTTCAAGGGCTGCGGCAAAATCAGTTGTATCAATCGATTCGGGTTCAGCCGCAGCGACGACTTCGGCAAAGACTTCCTCCCTGGTGAATCCTGCGGCAAGCATGTAGAGCGCCTCAAAAGCCTCCTCAGGAAGCCATGAGATCGCGTCTTCGAGGTCTTCTTCCGTTCGAATCGCCCGAACTGCCGGAAGGATCCCCTCTGGAACGCCGAGACGCACTAGCTCGCGATCCCGATAAGCATCGAAGAGTCCCTCTTGGGCTGCTTTTCCCGGCTTTGGCTCTACCAGCTGGGGCGCAAGCCCTGCAATATCAACAACCTGAAGGGCACCCGTATCGGGATGAACCTGAAATTTGCGGTTCTTCGCCCAGTTATATGCATCGTCATGTTTGTCTACCCAAAGCAGCATAAACACGTTCCCGGCCTCAGGTCTGAGGACGATGGCTCGATACTGCTGATCGATACGCAAGGATCTTAGATTCTGATCTTGCGCACCGGCAATCTTCTCGTAGTTGAGACTGGGTGATGTCGGATGGTTCTTGAACTGCTCGATGAAGCTACGGACCCGTGCTTGCTTGCTCTTGGATATTCTTGAGTATGCCTCAAGAAACTCTGCTGAGATGGCAATTTTGATGGATTTCTCGGTCTTACCCATATCACCTAGACGTCCTCTGTCAAGGGGAGCCTATTTAGCACCTCCTGGATCGAATCCGAATTCCCGTCAAACAGGATGACTGACCAGCCGCGCGAAGAGAAAGCGCTCACAGCGCCTTCACTTGCATCGAGAAGAAGAGCAAGCTGAATCTCCGGCCACGCGAGTTCAGCAGTGGCTAGAACCTCATTGTGGTCGCCCGGCAGCTCGTACCCGGCTTCTGGAAGACTCTGCCCGCCAGAGGCGGCAGCCGTGATCAGCTTATGGACACTCGGGTCAGTCAACTGCAGTAGATGGGCAAGGTTTTCATTAGCGATCGCTTCTTGTGCCTCAGCATCTATGGGATCAGGAAGCGGCTCGCAAGAACCTTTGACGAGACCCGCAGAAGTGACAAAACGAGCATGAG
>CAYQFN010000188.1:0-3130 GCA_964416685.1 uncultured Thermotogae bacterium
ATAGCTATACCATCTATGGTTTTACTAACGTTATATATGCATTGGTCATACATAACATTTTTAAGGTACATTCTAATAGGGGCTGGTAGATAAATGTTTGTAGTTCTATACTTTGTGGGTTTACTTATGTATTCACTCATACTCATAATATTCCCAAATGATAAAATGAAATGCTCGTTTATATAGTTTAAGGCTTTTTCTTCTTTTTCGTTTTCTTCTCTTTTTTAATATTTTTCACGTTCTTGTGGTCGTAAGGAAAGATTACGTAATATATATTTCAAAATATATAAAAAAGGATAAAAGAGCTTAAAGCTTACTGATTTCTCGATGGCGTACTGATGGTTTATAAGGGAATTTTGAAACAAACCTAATTCCTAGAATTTTAATTCTCATGAAAATTGATGTAATTTTGAAACAAATTCATGTTTCAAAATGTGTTTCAAAATGTAGGTTTAACCCACACATGATATTTGATATGTCATTTTAAAATGACAATCTCTTTTATGTTATCCCCTATTTCATACCCTCTCTTTTCAGATTAAGAAAAATGATAAAAAAACATGTCAGAACTATATGATTTTTAGGTAAAACCTAAGGTTAAACCAGTTTAACCTTTTTTCTCTTTAACATGGGTACAACCATCAGAAAAGGTAAAACCTTAGGTTAAACCTTTCCAACCTTTTTATTATGTATCTTAATACATATTATTGAATATTTGAACTAATTTTTTCTTCAATTTAGACGTAATATTTCCAAGTGTACAAAAAATTAGCTACAGTTATGTGATAGAAACACAAAAAACTAAGACAATTTTGAAACATGAATGCAAGTTGTTTTTACTTTCATATTCCTCTATGCTACTTTTTAATATAATCAACATTATTATGATTATGTGGTGAAAAATATGAAAAACGAATTAAATTCAAAAAGTACGAATCAACGAGGTACTTTCGCTCTTACTATGCCTATCTTTGTAAAAAACGAAATTAACAAATTAATAGAACAAGTATGCGTTCTTATTACTTTGACTGAGGGGAGTAGAGTCTACAAGTATCAAGCTCTAATTAGAGCACTAAAGCACTACAAAGAGTATCTTATCAACAAAGCTGAAAAATTAGGAGTGAATCTATCACTCTACAACTTTGACTAATAAGGTGATGGTATGGGTAGAAGAGGTAGAAAGCCAAAAATTAAAGTCGAGGATTTAAAAGTCAAAACATACTACACGTTCGGTTTCAAAGTACCTATCAGTCAAGAAAAGAACATCAAAAATCTTCTTAATGAAATCGAAGAGCTTTGTACTAGACTCGACTTACCAAAAAAGAAATGGGTTATATTCTATAATGCTCTTGAACTATACAAGAAACATTTACAACAACAACTTGAAGAAAGACTTTCTGTAGGAGAAAAGAAAGAAGAGACAGAAGAGCAAGAACCAGAGCAAGTAGTAGAGGAAAAGAAAGAAAAGACTATAACCTTCACCGATATTCTAAACGCCTTCACCAAATCAGAACAAAAATACATATCACTAATAGAAGAAAACGAAGACTACATCAAAGTTAGGCTTGGCTACATAAGAGACAAACGACTATGGGGTAATATTCACAAGACATTAATTAGCGTATTCGGAGCTGAATACAGAGGTAGCGGTATTTATGAAATACCGAAAAGCGAAGAGGAAAGAGAAGAGAACATCAAAGAATATGAGCAAAGAGAACTTGAAAGAAAAGTAGAGAGACAAAGAAAAATGTATGAACTGCAAAGATGCACAACACCAACCATTATAACCACAACCACATCACTACCAACCACTACTACTGTAGAAAACAAATCAGAGGAGTCATACTTCGATAGACTTGGAAAGCAAATGCTACAACAAATCAACTGCAAATATGCCAAGTCAATAAGATATGACAACAAGACGTGGAGCTATAGAGTCTATTGCGATTATTTGAAGAAAGAGGTTGATTTAGACTTCTGTAAAACATGCACAATTAAAGAGAGGGAGTCCGAGTATGAATAAATACACAATTCTATTAAAAAATAATAATGATATAATAAGATTCACAATTCTATGTATCAAAATCCTACATAGTCAGCTAAGAATACGAATATTCAGATATAATCCAGCGTTCAATACCATCATAGACATCTTGCAAAGGATACCATTACTCGGAGCATGTTTCACTCTACTTGTGCTAAAAATTGCTCTCTTACATCAAAATTACATTAACAAATGCTACAAAGGAAAAATAGTCTATTTACATGTAAAATAAATCAGATTTTTTACTCCAAATTACTTTCATAATTCTCTAAAATAGTTATATTTTCTTTTAATCAACATTATGTCATGTATGATAGATAGAAAGCTTATAGAAAAATCAATAATGAACTTATTACAGAAGGAAAAAGAAGTTTCATTACAAAGAATATCAGAGCACTTGAAATTAGTATATGGCATAAATTTTACAGATTCAGAGATACTAACAGTACTTGGTAGACTATGGAGAGAGAACAAGATAATCATTGATGTAGAAACAAAAAAGAAAAGAAAAAGAAGAAAGAGGTGAATAACATGAATAGCACGTTCAATAAAAGGGTCATATGCTACTTTATATACTCCTCTCTAACACCGCTACTTATATACTTCACAAAGACATCACTCTTCATGCTACCACTCATAATAGTACTCTTTTCACTAGCCTCTGTAAACATTAAAAGAAAGAGAATATTCTATCTTGGCTGTTTTCTCGGCATACTATTCTTTACAGTAGCGTTCACAACGATACTTTTCCTCATAGCACTTTTATTCAACCCAAAACAATTCATTACAGAGTGCTTAAAAGATACATTATATGCTATAATCACGATTCTTTGTTTCACTTTCTTTTCTCTTTTCATATCTTTCTCTGTAAAACATAAAGAGTTCTTCTATGGTTTACTCTTTGGCATGATATGGCTTTTAATGATAATATCTCCTCCATTAGTTAATATACTAACAAAATGCAATGACATAATTTCACTATTACTGATTATTACACCAGTCTACCTCATACCTCTAATCATACTAGATTACAAAAAACCGAACGTCATAAGGAAAATACACGACTTTTTAATGAAATAGAGGTGA
>CAYQFN010000189.1:0-3073 GCA_964416685.1 uncultured Thermotogae bacterium
CTCTCACGAAGTACTTTTGCAGCGAGAAGAAGACGGCAAGAGGCAGTGCCATGGATATGAACGCCGCTGCGGTCAGGAGCTCCCAGTCTTGTCCGCGCGAGCCAACCAAGTTGGCCACCTTGAGAGTCAACGGGGCTACGTCTGGCGTTCCTCCAAGGTAGATTAGCGACACCAATAGGTCGTTCCACACCCACATGAATTGGAAGATCACCACCGATGCGATCGCTGGGACGGAGAGGGGGAGCACCAGTCGGAAGAAGGTCTGCACTGGAGAGGCGCCGTCGATCGACGCGGAGTCGAAGAGTTCACTTGGCAGTCCTCCGATGAAGTTGTGCAGCAAGTAGATAGTTAACGGAAGCCCGTACCCGGTGTGGGCGAGCCAGATTCCTGGGAACGTCCCTGCGAGTCCCAGCTTATTGTAGAGTGGAAGTATGGGGATGAATGTCATTTGCAATGGGACCACCAACAGTGCGACCACGATGGTGAACAGGATCTTCCTTCCGGGGAACTTCATCCAGGCAAACGCGTATGCTGCAAAAGCACCGATTATTACTGGAAGTAAGGTTCCCGGGATGCTGATCTTGAGGCTGTTCACAAAGGCTTGTCCCAGTCCATTTTTCGTGATGACAGTTTCGTAGTTCCGCAGTGTATACTGGGTAAAGTCGAACGGGTTTGCAAAGACAGTCCACCACCCCGAGTGCGCAATGTCCGCGGGTGTTCTAAACGAGGTCACCAGTAGTCCTGTCGTGGGGAGTATCCACACAAAGGCGAGGAGGATGATCACGATATGCAGCGGACCACGGGAGAGTGTTCTTTTTAGCCTTTCCATCACCGAATCGCCTCCTGTTCTCGGAACCTCTTTATGTTGATTAGCATCACGGGGATGATGAGTAAGAGCAGGATCACCGCGATCGCACTCGCTCGACCGTACCGGTTGAAGTTGAACATCTCTTTGTACATGCGGTTGGCGATCACCTCGGTCGAGAAGTTCCCGTTAGTCATCACATAGACGATGTCGAACACCTTGAGAACGAAGACCACCATTGTGGTGGCCACTACAGCCACAGTCGGTTTTAGGAGGGGGAGGATTACCTTCCAGAATGCCTGCCACTCATTCGCCCCGTCAATCCGTGCTGCCTCCAGCAGTTCCTTGGGAATGCTCTTGTATGCCGCGGAGAGAATGACCATGCAGAATCCAGTCCACATCCATATTCCCACGACAATCAGACATAAGTTGTTGATCCACGGCCGCTGGATCAGCCAGCCGATTGGCTTTCCGCCGAGTGCAACCACAATAGCGTTGAGTATCCCGATTTGTGGCATCCCTTCGGGGCGAAACGCATAAACGAACTTCCAGATCACCCCCGCTCCAACGGATGAGATCGCCATCGGGATGAAGACGATCGACTTGACGATCTTCTCGTAGCGCACCCGATCGAGGAGGACGGCGAAGATCAGGCCGAAACTAACGGTGAATGCGGTGAATACTACGAGCCACAGCGCGTTATTGCGAAACGCAGTGAGCATGTTCTTATCGGTGAAGAAGTGCTCGTAGTTCTTAAACCCGACGAACCCCTCTGCGCGTGCGCTGTACGGCCTTCCAAAGAAGGATAAGACCGTCGTGTGAATCGAGGGATAGACAAGAAAAAAGGTGACCAAAAGAAGCGCGGGAGCGATGAATAACCAGGGCTGCAGCCGTCCGGTGCGCAAGAGCAAAGCCTCCTTGTATTTCGAAAGAAGCCGTCTGAGGACACGGTGAACTGCCCCCAGACGGGCGATTATCTATTGTTTACACTCTAGTAAGCGTCGATAGCGCTTGCCTCGATTGACTGAAGAACCGTATCCAGTGGGATTCCACTCACGTAGTCGAGGACACCGCTCCAGAAGGTGCCGGCACCGACCGCGGCTGGCATGAGGTCCGAACCGTCGAAACGGAAGGTCTCGGCATTAGCGAGCATTCCCGCTGCCTTTGCGGTAACCGGATCTGGATAGATAGACGGATCGACGGTTGTATTGATTGCCAGTTTGCCGAGGGCTGCGCACCAGATCTCCTGTGCCTTGGCCGAAGCCAGGTAGTTCAGGAGTGCGCGGGTCTCGGGTGTATCGTTGAACGCGCTGACCAGGTCTCCCGCTCCGAGGAGTGGGTTCCCGAAGACAGGCGAGATCGGCGGGAACGGGAAGACATCATAGTCCTCACCGGCCACCAGATCAGGGTTTGCCTTCTTGATGAAGGTCTGGATAAACGTAGCCTGACGGTGCATGTATGCCCCAACGGGATTCGTGAACAGCGCGTTCGGCGAATCGCCGAAGTTGATTGTCAGCGCTCCGGTTGCTCCGCCGTAGATATAACCCGGTGTGTTTACGATCTGCCCGAAGTATTCAAACGCTTTCTTCACGCGCGGATCGGTCCAAGAGATCTCATGGGCGACCCACTTGTCGTAAACGTCCGGCCCAGCGGTACGGAGCATGATATCCTCAATCCAGTCGGTGCCGACCCAACCGCTCGCAGCACCTGACTCCATCCCTAGTGCCCACGGTGTCCCACCGTCAGCAACGATTTTGTTGCATAGGTCGATCAGCTCAGCCCAACTTGTCGGCACTTCATAGCCCTTCGCAGCGAAGGCCTTTGGGTTATACCAGACCAAGCTCTTCAGGTCGGCTGAGATGAAGACTCCGTACACGTGATCATCAACGCTTGCCAGATCAACGAACGCCTTGGGGGATTTCGAAAGATCGACGATTCCGTCCAGTGCGACAAGCGCTCCCTGGTCAGCGAACTCCTTCATTTGCCCTGGGTTTGGCATTGCTGCCACATCCGGCGGATTCCCGGCGGCCAATCGTGTGACGAGCACTGCCGGCAAGTCTCGGCCCACGCTCTCGACAACGACATCGATTCCCGTCTCTTGCTCGAACGGTATCAATGCTTTCTCGAACGCTTCAAGTTCGGCTCCGCTCCAGATAACGGCAACCGTTACCTTCTGCTGGGAGAACCCCAACAGACCAACAACACCAATAAGTGAAACCACTAACAATAAAGTTGCTACCCGTTTTGACATGTCTAAGCCTCCTTATC
>CAYQFN010000190.1:0-1672 GCA_964416685.1 uncultured Thermotogae bacterium
GTCGTAGGTATCGGACGCGATACTCAAACGCAACTCAATACTTATTCATGTTGGGACCGCCCTATTTGCACCAGTCTTTACCCATCCAAAAAGAGCCTTGTTAGTGGTGTCTCAACCGTGCCTCGTCCTCTTTTGCACTCCTCTGCACGATCCCATAGAATAGCAGCAAGATCAGAATCCAGGGGGCACATTGAATGGGGAAACAGGAAGTACTCAATAGCACGTTAAAGCAGATCAAGAAGGCATACGGTGATGGAGCGATTATGTGGCTCGGCGATGGAGCGCAAGTGCTACAGGTAGAGACGATCCCCTCCGGATCGCTGGCCCTCGATATCGCCCTGGGTGTAGGCGGAATCCCCCGCGGACGGATCATTGAGGTCTTCGGTGCTGAGTCGAGCGGTAAGACGACGTTGGCGTTGCATATGATCGCCGAGGTTCAGAAACGCGATGGCATCGCGGCGTTCATCGACGCGGAACACGCCATCGATCCGAAGTACACGCGTGCCCTTGGCGTTGATCTCGATCACATGCTTCTCTCGCAGCCAAATTCAGGGGAACAGGCGCTAGAGATCACCGAACAGCTCACCCGCAGCGGGGCAGTGGACATCATAGTCATCGACTCCGTGGCGGCGCTTGTCCCGCTGGCGGAGATCGAGGGGCAGATGGGCGATTCCCAGGTAGGCCTACAGGCACGGCTGATGAGCCAGGCGATGCGCAAACTCTCCGGCGCGATCTCCCAGTCAAAGACAATCGTCGTATTCACTAACCAGCTTCGTTCAGTGATCAGTGGAAGCCGCTTCGGCCCCTCGACCACTACTTCGGGTGGACGTGCGCTCAAGTTCTACGCATCGATCAGGTTAAACATGTGGCACTCAGGACGCATTGACGAAGGCAGTGACCAGGTAGGAACGCACGTGAATGTACGCGTGGTCAAGAACAAGGTCGCGCCTCCGTTCAAGGAGGCTGCGTTCGACGTTATCTACGGCAGGGGGATCGTGCGCTCACGCGATCTGCTAAACACCGGTGAAGCAGTGGGGGTCATCTCGCGCAGCGGTTCGTGGTACTCGTTTGGCGATAACCGCCTCGGACAGGGAATCGGCAATAGCGCCAAGGCATTGGAGGAAGATCCGAAGCTCGCAGAAGAGATCGAAGCGGCGATTCGTGAGAAGGCCGGATTGAACCCTGAACCGCCCAAAACCAGTGAGGAGGAGGTAGGAGACGCCACGTGATCCTTGGCAAGCACTCATGCGTCTTCTGCGCTACCGGCCGCGAAGTGTGGCCGAGGTGCGTCGCCGGTTGCTCGCGCTTGGATTCACGAATGAAGAAGTGGACGAGGCAATAGCAACAGCAGAGGCGGCCGGACTTCTGAATGATAAGATCTTCGCCAAGCTGTTGGTGGAGGATCGCTTGCTGCACCATCCTCTGTCGCGACGAGCGATTGCACAAGAGCTCGCCGACAAGGGAATCGATAAGGCAATAGCCGATGCGGCATTGGAGGAACTCTATCCCGTGGAAAAAGAGAAGGAGGTTGCGCTGAGCCTGGCACAAGCGCGTCTAGCGAGATACGCAAGCCTTGATCGGGATAAGCGAATGCAACGCACGATATCCTTCCTGATCAGGCGTGGATTCAACGCCGCTCTCGCCGGTCAAGTGGTGCGCGGTGTAATTGAGA
>CAYQFN010000190.1:1772-3042 GCA_964416685.1 uncultured Thermotogae bacterium
GATTGAGTGATTGGAAAAAGCAGAAGAGAACTCATTAGATAAGGCGAAAGACCTTCAGGCGCGGACAGAGAGCTTTGCACTAAGAATTATACGGATGTTTAGAAGCTTGCCAAAAACCGAAGAGGGAAGAATCCTAGGTAGGTAGCTGCTTCGATCGGGCACATCGGTTGTAGCCAATTATCGCGCGGTATGCCGTGCCAGATCCAAATCGGAGTTTACGGCAAAGCTTGGTGTAGTTGTTGAAGAGGCCGATGAAACGGTATTCTGGTTAGAGCTTCCGTAGAATCGGGAGTCGTCTCTGAGGAGAGACTCCGTGGCTTGATGAAGGAAGCTAACGAGTTGCTGGCAATCTTTGCCGTATCAAGGCAAACAGCACGTAAGGAATTGAGTGATCGGGAGATTTAGTGATTGAAAAGATGCAAGATAACTTAGTACGAAAAGGTGTGAAGAACGACTGGTGTAAGCAATCGCTCAATGATCCGATGATTGAATCTCTCAATGACTCAGTCTTTCAATGGCTAAATGCTTCAATGGTTGAATCACTCAATCACTCAATGGTTCAATGACTCAATCACGTGTCGGTCTGGGGATTGATTTTCACCGCTTCACCGCGGGACGACCTCTCGTTATCGGTGGCGTCACGATCCCACATACGCGTGGACTCCTCGGGCATTCCGACGCCGATGTCCTCACGCATGCGCTGTGTGATGCTCTCCTCGGCGCTGCGGGACTCGGCGATATTGGAACGTACTTTCCCGACACGGATGAACGTTATCGTGGGATTTCCAGCCTTACTCTCCTCGAAGAGGTGATCTCTCTCCTATCTCGTGATGGATGGCGCCCGGTAAACGTCGACATCACTGTTATTGCACAGGAACCAAAGCTTACGCCGCACTTTCCGCCGATGAAGGAAGCTCTCGGGAAGATCATCCATCTGCCTCCTGAACAAATCGGGTTAAAGGCAACGACGAGTGAAGGAATGGGCGCAATCGGTCGCGCGGAGGGGATCTCCGCGTTCTGTGTGGCCCTCATCGAACGCGACGCTCACTGAAAGACGCTCTTTGTCGTTTCAAGTGCCGATCTAAAGACAAAGAGTCAAGCGGTAAGGCTCTCACAGAGCCAACCATTTCACCACGAAGGACCTGTCTGCGTCCGAAGAACAGGCAGGCAGGAAGATCACTTGGGGGGTGTAGTTAACCGGTCCTGTTTACTACACCCCTCGAGGGGTTCAGAGGACAAGCTCAACGTTGGAGGCAAGCCATAACATGGC
>CAYQFN010000191.1:0-3040 GCA_964416685.1 uncultured Thermotogae bacterium
TAGCGATCTAACACATCCCCGGGTTTCTTTGATCACGTTCGGCTGCCGTGTCAACCAGTACGAGACGCAGATGATGCGCGAGTTGCTTGAGCCGCGCCACGAGATAGTGGCGCGTGATGCCGATGTCTACGTGATCAACGCCTGCACGGTCACCTCGCTCGCCGAGCGCAAGGCGCGACAGACGATCCACCGATTGCGCCGGGAGAACCCTGACGCGAAGATCATCGTTATCGGGTGCGTTGGAGATGCTGTAGCGAGCGGGCTGTCCAAGCTCGATCAGGTCGATCTCATCGCCGGGAACTCCTGGAAGGTATGCGTCGATGAGGTGATCGAGCGCGTCCTCTCCGGTGATAGGGGCCTGCTGCCGGACGCGGCGGCGGCAGATATGGACGAGGAGAGGGTGTCGCAGCAGGCTGGGCGGATCCGCGCCTTCCTCAAGGTGCAAGACGGCTGTGATTATGCCTGCACCTTCTGCCGCACGACGCAGGTGCGCGGGCCGTCGCGCAGCAAGAGCGTCGCTGCGATCATCGATGAGGTGAAAGGGCTTGTTGCAAACGGCTATCCGGAGGTCGTTCTCACAGGGATCAACCTGGCGCAGTTCGCCCCCCCAGACGGGAACCTCGCTTCGTTGAGCGAGGAATTGCTGCAAGTTGCAGGCCTGCGCCGACTGCGGCTAGCGTCGATCAACCCCTACGGGATCGATGATGAACTCGTCAGGACATTCGCCAGGAGCGATCGCGCCTGCCCACACTTCCACATCCCGCTTCAGAGCGGGGACGACGAAGTCCTTGGGGCGATGGCGCGCGGGTACAGCCGGGAGTTCTACCTCTCGCGGGTTGATCTGATCAGGCGCACGATCCCGCAGGCGACGTTCGGGGCGGATATCATCGTCGGCTTCCCCGGGGAGAGCGACGCGGCGTTTCGGCAGACGCTTTCGATGATCGAACAGGTGCGGTTTGCAAACCTGCATCTGTTTCGCTACTCTCCGCGTGCCGGGACGATCGCTGCGCGAGCGCGTGATCAGGTGCCAGAAGCGGTGAAGCGCGCGCGCGCGGAAGAGGCAGAGCGGGTGTACCGCAGGTCGCAACAGGATCTCCTCTCCCGTTACATCGGAGAGACGGTCAGCGTCCTGCTGGAGGAGAAGGCTAGGGATGGATGGCGGGGGTACACGCGTGAGTACATTGATGCCCACGTACGTACCGCTATGGCACATGTTCCGGGAGATGAGATCGCCGTGCGGATCGTCAGCGCGCAAGATGGATACCTGTTGGGGGATGAGAAGTGAGCGATAAGACGAGTGCCGAGATTAGACTGCGGGATAACACAGAATCGACCGCTATCCTCGGTGAGTACAACCGCAACCTGAAGGAGATCGAGAAGGCATTCTCGGCGCAGATAGTCGCGCGGGGAGAGACGGTCCACATCGAAGGGGAGCCGGGCGAGGTTGAGAAGGTACGCTCGCTGTTCGAGAAGCTGCTAGATGTCGTTGAGTCAAACCACATGCCCAGTGTCACTGACGTTCGCTATCTCATTTCGCAGATAAAGAGCGGAAACTCGGTCGATGGCGCGTTGTCAGATGTGGTGCGGGTGACGCATTGGGGGGAGGAGATCCGTGCGAAGACCGTCGGCCAGCACCGCTACGTTCAGGCGATGCGCGAAAACGACATCGTGTTTTCCATCGGTCCGGCGGGGACGGGGAAGACGTATCTGGCTGTGGCCATGGCGATCGACTACCTGAAGAAGGAGAAGGTGAAGAGAATCATCCTCACCCGCCCGGCGGTGGAGGCAGGAGAGGAGCTGGGTTTCCTTCCGGGCGACATTCAGGCCAAGGTGAGCCCGTACCTGCGACCGTTGTACGACGCAATCTTCGACATGATCCCTGCGGCGGAATTTGAGAAGCTGACAGAGTACGGTCGGATTGAGATGGCGCCGCTGGCGTTCATGCGCGGACGGACGCTGAACAACAGCTTCGTCATCCTCGATGAGGCGCAGAACACGACATCGATCCAGATGAAGATGTTCCTCACACGTCTGGGGTTCAACTCCAAGGCAGTGATTACGGGAGACATCACCCAGGTCGACCTTGAGGATGGGGTGTCGGGCCTGGCGAGCGTGCGCGCTATTCTTAATGGCGTGCGCGGTATCTCGTTCGTCAACCTGAACAAGGCCGATGTTGTTCGCCATCCGCTCGTGGCGCGCATCATCGAGGCGTACGAGCAGGACGAAAACCGGAAGGCGCGCGCGCGAAACTCACAGCAATCCGCGCCTCAGAGCGAAGACTGACGCCTTCACAAAATCGCCACAACTTTGCAGCCACTCCTTCATCGATGGACGGTAGCATCTACCCAAATCGATAAGGAGGTTCATCATGAAAAGAACAAGACTGACACTGGTAGTTGCGGTTGCCATAGGGTTACTTGCGGCGATACCGGCGATCGCGCAGACCACCGGGGTGGCGAACGCAGACGAACTGGGGATTGCGATCACGATCAACAAGCTGGAGCTTACACCAGCGCAGATGCAGCAGGTGCACGACATCCTCGCAGGTGTCCTCACAGAGGCGAACGGACTGAAGGAGAAGAAGAACGCGTTCACGCAGGAGATGATCAACTTCACCGGAAGCTCCACCGATCTGGAGACGGCGCTTACAAACTTCAAGTTTCAGATGAAGAATCAGACGCAGGCGTTCCAGCAGAACGTGAAGCAGGCGCTGGATCAGCTCAAGGGAATCCTGACGATCGAGCAGGGAGAGATACTGCGTGGTGCGTTCTTGAAGGGCGCAAACTTTGGGCTTGAGGGGAAACTTCCCGTTGGCAAGGGGCCCCGTGCTCCCGGATTGAAGCCACAGGAGCAGGGAGCATCCCCGGATCAGAACTGGATGGGCCGTGGGCGACAGGGCCAGCAGGGAGACAATGCGGACACTCAGGGAAACATGCCCGCATGGATGGAGCAGATGAAGGCCAATCACCCAGAGCTCGCCGATCGCATGGCACAGCGCTTCGCTGAGGGGAGTGTCAAGCCTGGTCAGATGAGAGCAGGG
>CAYQFN010000192.1:0-3009 GCA_964416685.1 uncultured Thermotogae bacterium
TGAAAGCCCTGTGGATCTGGGATGTCCACGATTTGTATGCCCTGGGAAAAGAAAACCGCATTGTCCATTCCATCGCTCGAATCGTCGAATGCTGCTAAGGCAAAGGTCCTCTCCCTATTCAGGAAGGTGTTAACATCGGCCTGATTCGCGATCTCTTGCACGCAAAGCACACCTGGAGCTATCTTCGCGAGCTCTGTACTGAACCACGAGACTCTGCCTGCTGTCTTTTCTGGGTATCCCCGCAGGTTCCAGGTTCCCAAAATCAAGACTCCGTCTGGAGTAACGCCAAATACTGTGAATCCTGCACCAATTACAACCAGGGACAATAAAAAAACCGTCCCAATTCTGCACGTCTTTAGCACTGCCACCCTCCTCCTGACCAAGATCGCGTATCATTACTGGTTCAATTGGGGATAGTTACGTACCTTGGTCTGATAAAGCTCCTAGGCTGTTGCCTAGTTGAATCCCTTGTCACCTTCTGTTCTGCAATGTAAAGAAATCCTTTCTCAAGAATGTGTTTAGGCACGATATATTTGTACCTTCTTAGTCGTAAGCACTATAGCAAATTATGATCGATGAAACAACGTAGAAGGTGAGTAATCATAGAGGTTAGCCTGATCAACAGTCAGTCGCGTGCGGCCGACATCGACAGAGACGGCGCACATATCGATGATCGCTATCATCAGGTGCGCGCCAGAATGACTTTCAGATTCCGCTGGAACAACGGATCTTTTGGATTTGCTGACTCAGGATTCTTGCGTTTCCGAACGAAGAAAGACCCAAATCATTTCTTTCACTGCGGTGCCAGCAAAGCTTCCTCCCCGCGCAAGTGATCGCCACTCTTCCTTCGTGTAGACAAGTAGGTCAACAGGAACTGGAAGCTTCGTTGTGTCTCATTCAGTTCCCCGACGCTCGAACGGCTGTTGTGAGCTTTCAACAACTATTATCACATCCAGGTCGCTACCTACTCCCCAATCGCCGCGCGCATAGGAGCCGAAGTAGCCGATCATGCAGACGTTCTTGTCCGCTCGCTCGACTTCAGAAGCCCAATGGAGCAGTGCAGAGACTACTTCTTTATCGTTAGGCCATTTGAGAATCGGCGAACTCAATGATCTCACTGGCATATTGGATAGCCTCCTCACTGTGTAGTGGACCGTAGTGTTCAAACGGCGCTCCAGCCGGATGGCTGTTCGGGTAACGAGCTGGAATATAGAAATTATCCAGAACTCGTCCCTTTTCGATCCCCTGCAGGGGTTGATTCCCCGCCCATTGGGGCGCGCTTCTCACAAAGCTTCCTGATACACCGTCCGCTTGCAGCGGGGTAGTTCATTGAGATCCGCGGTAACAATAACCGTCTTTGGCAGCTCACGCAGTAGATGAGCGACAACGTGACCCCACGCTTCCTGCCCCAAGTGAAGATGCAGGGCTTTCACCGCCTTTTCGGCAGCCTACTGCGCGGCAAAACATGCCCACTCATGTCGCCCTGCCGCGCGAGAATCGCGTGCTTGCTCCAGGTCCCGGTGTGCTTGGCTAATCCAATCTAAGGCGCGATTTGACATCTTGATTCATCTCCGTGAACCGCGTATCGTGGACGGGTAACATCATCATCATACAGCACATGAATGTGCTAGCAAAGCAGCGCGAGAACCACTGCCTTGCGATATGCACAAAACCCGGCTAGGATTCACTCGTTTGATAAGGAGGCAAAATGCGCAGGCACTTTCGTACGTCGGAATCGGTGACTGAAGGCCATCCGGACAAGATCGCCGATCGAATCTCCGATGCCGTTCTTGATGAGATACTATCACGCGATCCGCAGGGACACGTGGCGTGCGAGACGTTCCTCACCACTGGGCTCGTTCTCGTCGGTGGTGAGATTTCAACGTCCACGTTCGTCGATGTCGACGCCGTCGCCCGGCGGGTGATCGCCGATATCGGCTACGACAAGCCGGAACTTGGGTTCAACTACCATGATTGTGCTGTTCTGTCAACGATTAAGGAGCAGTCACCAGACATCGCATCAGCGGTCGGGAAGTCCGCTTCCGATCTGTGCGAGGCGATCGGGGCGGGAGATCAGGGGATCATGTTTGGCTACGCGTGCAGCGATACGGACGAGCTGATGCCCCTTCCCATCGTCCTCGCCCACCGCTTGACGCGTTTGCAGACAAAGCTGCGCAAGGAGGGGGCCCTTTCCTATCTGAGACCGGACGGGAAATCTCAGGTGACGATCGAGTACGAAGACGGAACGCCCCTCCGCGCAAGCGCTGTGCTCATCGCAGCGCAACACGATCCGGATATCGATCAGGAGACGCTGCGCCGTGATATGATAGAACGGGTGATCCGGCCTGTGATGAAGGATTGGCTGGATGACGAAACGCTCCTTCTCGTCAACTCCTCCGGCCGCTTTGTCATCGGCGGGCCGGCGTCGGACACCGGTGTCACTGGGCGCAAGATCATTGCCGATACCTATGGAGGGTACGGATCGCACGGAGGCGGCGCTTTCTCCGGAAAGGACCCGACGAAGGTCGATCGCTCTGGCGCGTACATGGCCCGCTACGTGGCGAAGAACATCGTCGCCGCCGGACTAGCGAGCGAGGTGGAGGTACAGATCGCCTACGCCATCGGCCGCACGGAACCGCTGATGGTAAACGTATACACGAAGAGGGGCTCGGAAGCCAGTGATGATGTTCTGCAAGCGGCGGTTCTCGACGTGTTCGACTTTCGTCCTGGGGCGATCATCGATCGTTTTGCTCTGCAGCGCCCGATCTACGAACCGCTCTCGGCCTACGGTCACTTCGGACGGACGGACCTCGACCTACCCTGGGAGAAGACGGATCGGATCGATGAGCTGAAGAGCGCGCTCGGCTAGCGCCAGTCTGAGTTCTCGCTCGTTCCGAGCTCCGCGTTCTAATGCTTATTCACCACGAAGAACATGAAGGGCACGAAGAATCAGGACTTCACTGCTAACTATAGAGAGGAGCGTTCCTTGGCGTCCTGTCAGTCAAAGCA
>CAYQFN010000193.1:0-3005 GCA_964416685.1 uncultured Thermotogae bacterium
GATCTGCAGAACCTGGCATCAACCAATGCGTTCCAGCTGCGCGTGTTGCGGGAGCTAGGTGAATGGGATGAGTACTACGATCTGCTCATTACTAGCCTGCGCGAGGTGATCGCTCACAGCGGGTCTGTCCCAGTAACTAGTGAACGCCAATGAGCCTGCGTAATGGTGATCGAATCAAGAAGAATCCGCTCAATCTTGGAGGGATACACCTGGGTTATTGATTCTGATTGGTAGGTTTGTCGCGGCAGAAGCGATCATGCGGAGGTACTTACCATAGCGAAGCTACAGCCATTGCGACAAGGTTCAGTGTGAGTCACTTTGCTCTCACTGGAAGGAACAGAAGGCGAGTGTGTTCGTCTGAGTCCATCGCGGTGAAGATCGCGCGCAGGAGCCCCACTTTGTCCGGAGGAACTCTGCATCCATCTATCTCCAAGCTGCGCTCGATCAGCAGGTGCCCGCTCTCATCCATCCTGTACGAGGATGTGAAGCAGCCAAGCTCGTTTCTCACCTCCACGTTCTCAGGCAAACCGGCCAGTTCCATCCCTTGGGGAACGGTTACGCGAGCGGTGATCTTCACTTCTTCCGGGGAGATCACGTAGGGATACCGACGCGGCTTGGAGCCAAGGGAGGAGACGAGCTGCGTTGGCGTGGGACAGGGAGGGGGATAGGGAAGCATGAACCAAAGCCCTCCTTGGCTGTCCTCATGTGAGGGCACCTTGAACGATGTATTGCCGTGTGCCTCAGCTCCAGGTAAGAAAGTGGTCCTGAAACTGAGATCGTGCACCCCTCGCACGTCATCGCTCATCAGTTTCTCGTACTTAGCCTCTTCCTGGTGTGGTTTAGTCATCGCAACATCCACATCCAGAGAACAGGTGGTCTCCCCCTTGGTTACCGTGTACGCCTGGACGACGCAATCCCGGCCCAGCGCAGGGTAAACATCCATCCTCCCCTCGACGCTGTTGTTCTCTGGGGTTGTGATATCAGTGGGAACGAGGATCCACGGACGGTCCTTCTCCCCTGTAATGACGAAAGCATGTCTGTTCCTGTCCTGCGGCGGGAGGTAGTCCAGAGTGGAATATGCCTCGCCCATCGGATCGAGGAACCGCCACTTGCCGTCCTGCCTCATGGCAACGATCGCATGGTTGAACGCCGCGAGTGTGGGCGGAAGGCTTGTGTCGATGTCCGCTCCTGCTTCCGTATTGATGAGCGCCGGGTACGCAGTGACCCCGAGCACCCTCAGCATCGCGATTAGAAGAGCAGCCTTCCCTTTGCAGTCCCCGGCATGGTAGGACAGAGTAACCGGTGCCGGGGGAAGAGAGAAGCGGGCAGTGGAAGAGGGGTCGATGTCGTTTGCCACAAAGTCGTACAGAGCGTCGATCTTCTCCAGCAGGGTGAACTCCTCACAGGGCTGTTTCTGCGTTCTCTCCTTGAGTTCAGGGGCCGGCGACATCTCGGGATGATGAAAGTAGCCGCGTGTTATGAGGTGACAGGATATCGTTTGCACCATTTGGGTAATCGATGCATCGGGCTTGACCGCAGCGGCGAACAGCTCCTGATACATTTCCGCTACCTGGTCCCAATCAGTGAGTGTGGTGATGACTACTCTTGGGGCCACAACTGATAAAGCAGGCATGGACGGCTCAATTGTTATCGCACTGACATCTGTGGCAGAGAAAGCGTATGTGGTCCACTCATCTGTCTTCTGTACAACCGGTTTGATATTGCTTTCCACAACGTTGATCCTCGCCTCCACCCCGTGTGCCACCTTAACAGTGAGCATCTCACTCTCAGCGGGGATAGCTCCGCTCAAGTAGAAAACGCCGGAGAACTCGCCGGGGATCAACGGATCTCGACCGGAGATAGTCATCTGCCAATCCACGATCGCCCCCTCTGTGACTGATGGCATCTGAAAATAGAGTATCTTATCTTCCGTATCAGGCACAGTTGGCATTCCATTGCTTTGCAGTAACTCTGCTACAAGAGCATCTAGAACATTGAACGAGAATACGTTTATCACCGTACCATCGGGATGGATCGTTCGCGCATAATCAAGGTGAGCCGTTTGGGTGCGCGAGTCATAATACTCATAGAAAGCACTGTTCGGGCCAACACCATCCGGCGTGAGAACCCAGATACATTTGTGCACAGACATGTCAAACGTTCCATCAGCGTTGATGGTGATCTCTTCGTCGTTCCGCAGATAGACTGCATCAGCGTGTTTGTACTTCCCCGCTGGCGGAAGGTTTGCCAGTATCGAGCTAGCGGGTTCCTGTGCAAGCCCGAGACTTGAGAGCATCCCGATCAATACAACACCAACGACCAAGAGCAGCCACTTTTTCATCGCTTCCTCCTCTGCTCGCTACCGCGTGCGTTCGTTAATCCGGGTCTAGTCCCTTCTCCGATAAGACTCTCCTTGCCGTTTCGACGTCCGCCTGGTTCACCTGGATCTCGACAAACCTCGCAGAGGCATTGAACAAGTAGATGCCAAGGCGGCGGGATACTCCTCCCTTCTCAAAGTAGGGGATTCCAGCCTCATCCAAAATGGATGAGGCAAGTGCAATCTGCCCTCCATCGCCTATCGTAATGACCGTTACTAGTCCATCACCATCTTCATTCTTTCGTTCATCCATGGGATGAGTATATCGCCAATCGATGATTATTGCTCTTATCAGTTATTCCGTTAACTATCAGATGTCATCTACAATCAAAAAAGCCTTTACTCGGCTGCGCAATCGTGCTACACTCGCTGCGGGAGATGATAGGAATGAAAAGGTTGTTGGTCGTCGTTGTATGCGCCGTTGCTGTAGTCTCAGTAGCCGCCGTGGCCCGGGACTACGACTACACCATCGCTCCGTGGCAATACGGGGTGCTTGTCTGGGTGCAGACACCGTCCATCAACCAGCAACAGTTCATCGGTGAAGCGGCGCAGGCGGTGCAGGATGTGTTCTCGTTCTGGGATCTGCCCGTACCAGTCCCTGACCCCAATTGGGCAACGCCAACGCAGA
>CAYQFN010000194.1:0-3004 GCA_964416685.1 uncultured Thermotogae bacterium
CAGTCCATGTAACACGCTTTCGCCCTCTCTAAGATCCCGTACATCGGGTTTTCCTTGCCTAAACCACGACTTTCACCAGTGAGTGCGGGGTTAAGCACAGAGGAGTGTCTCCCCAGCATTGCTGGTTCTTCCGTGGTCGAGCTCTAAGCTCAAGTTGAACATACACGGCCAACTTGCCCCTTATGGCAGGACGAAGGCCTCTTCTACCTGCTTGCAAAGGGAGCCTCTGATCTCTTCTGGGGCGAAGGCGGCGTTTGCGCTGTTCAAGAGTATTGTCTTGATCTCGCTCTTAGACAGGGAGAAGGCCTCGATGATCGCGGTGAGCTCGTGACTGACATCGATCTGCGACATCAAGCGGTTGTCGGTGTTGAGGGTCACGCGGATACCGCGGTCGAGGTAGCGCTTGAGCGGGTGATCGGCGTAGGAGTTCATCATCCCTGAGATCTGGAGGTTGCTCGTCGGGCAGACCTCAAGCGGAATTCCCCTTTCGCGAACGATCTCCTCCGTCTCCGGATCCTGATACAAGTAGACCCCGTGGCCGATCCGCTCTGCACCGAGGTCGATCGCTTCCTTGATCTGCTCGGGGCAGCAGCCCTCGCCAGCGTGGATCGTCACGTGTACGCCAGCATCCTCGGCGATCTGGACGGCCGCAGTGTGTATGGACGGCGGGAACCCATTCTCCGGTCCGGCAAGGTCAAACCCGATGACACCTCTGCCGAGATAGTCCGCGGCAAGGCGCGCCACCTGTTCTGAGCGCTCGGTCGATTCCTGCTTCATCCCACAGAGGATCAGCCCAGTCCGGATCGGATAACTCTGTTCAGCCCGATGCATCCCGGCAAGGACTGCCTCCACCACCCGATCCGGTGTTAAACCCTGTTGCAGGTGGAGGAGAGGGGCGAAGCGGATCTCCATATAGATGACGTTCTCTTCTGCCGCATCCTCGCACAGCTCATAGGCCGCCCGTTCGAGGGCTGCCTCACTCTGCAACACGGCGACGGTGACCTCGAAGGATTTCAGGTACTCCTCAAGGGTGCAGCGTTGCGGCGGAAGGAGCGCCCGCTCGATGTCGAGCGCTGGGGTAATCTTCCTCTCTTCGGGAAGCTTGCGGGCGAGTTCCATCACCGTATCCGGTCGCATCGAGCCGTCGAGGTGGACATGCAGGTCGAACTTCGGAAGTCCTCTGATCCATGTGTGATCCATGCCTTCATCTTCCAAGAAGCGATCGCAGATCGCAAATCCGGCCTCTTTCTCCTTCATGGAGCGCTTTACATCATTAGAAAGAAAGTATATACTTCCTCGTAAATCTTTGTTTGCAGGAACGGTATTGCTAAGGAGGGGGTATGTCGGTCGTTAATGTGATCTTTTCCACAGCCGGTGGATTGGCACTCTTTCTGTATGGATTGCGGATCTTGAGCGATGCGCTCAAGCGCGCGATCGGTGAACGGATGCGTGAGCTTCTCGAACGGCTCACTGGGAAGGCCTACCGCGGGGTGATCGTCGGGGCGCTCACTTCCGGGATCCTACAATCGAGCAGCATGACGATGGTCCTTCTGATCGGGCTCATCAACGCCGGAGCGCTCACCCTCTCGCAAGGGGTGGGGGTGATGCTCGGCTCGGAGATTGGAACAACCCTCACCGCCCAGATCATCGCGTTCAAGGTTGGCCACTACTACCTTCCGGTGATCGCGCTCGGGTTCATCCTGGCGGAGATCTTCCGCGGGAAGAGGGCCGGTGATGTCGGCCGCGTCATCCTTGGGTTCGGAATCCTCTTTTTAGGAATGAGCATCATCTCAGGTGGTCTGCGTGGGCTTTCCGAATCCCCCACTATCCTCCACCTCCTGCACTCCTGTGGCACAAACGTCTTCCTCGGAGTGCTGGTCGGAGCGGGGGTGACAGCGATCATCCAGAGTTCCTCAGCGATGACCGCGATGGTGATCGCCATGGGGAGTGCGGGGCTCCTCACCCTCCCCGCAGCGATCAGTCTCATCCTCGGGGCGAACATCGGGACCACGGTCACCGGGATGATCGCCTCGGTCGGCTCGTCCCTATCCTCGCGGCGGTTGGCGGTCGCGCAGGTACTGGTGAACATCCTCGGAGTGGCTCTCTTCCTTCCCTTTGTCCCCCGCTACGCTGGCATCGTTGCGATGACCTCAGGGAGTCTCACCCGCCAGATCGCAAACGCCCACACCTTCTTCAACGTGACGGTGACACTCCTTATGTTACCGTGTGTGAGAGGACTCGTCTGGTTAGCGAAGAGGGTTGTCCCCGGGAGAGAAGTGCGGGTCGATACCGCACCGCGGTACCTCGGCGACGAGTTCTTGAACGCACCAGCAATCGCGGTCACGCAGGCACGAAACGAGGTGTTGAGGATGGGAGGGATGACGAGCGTCATGCTCTCTGCCTGTCGCGACGCGCTCCTCTCCGGTGATCGCACGCAGGTTGCGACCGTGCTCGAGACCGAGGAGACGGTGGATATACTGTGGCGAACGACCGAGAACTTCCTCGATCGGATCGATCTTGGGAAGCTCTCTCTCCGGGATGCGAAGCGATTGCACGTCTTACAGCACGTCACCGGAGATATCGAGCGGGTCGGCGATCATGCAGTGAACATCGCCGAGCGAGCCCAAGCGGTTCTCAATCAGAAGGTGAGCTTCTCGAACGAGGCGAGACGAGACCTTTCCGATATGTTCGACAAGGCTCTACGCCTCTATCGTCTCTCCCTGCAGGCACTCGAAGGAGAGGATCACACTTCGGCGGAAGAGGCGTTCGAGTTGGAACGAGAGGTCGACCGCCTCGAGGTCCGCTACAAGGAGGGTCACATCGAGCGTGTCGAGCGTGGGATCTGCGATCCCTCTGCCGGGATACTGTATATCGAGGTACTGCGCAACCTCGAGCGGATCGGCGATCACGCGGTGAACATCGCTGGAGATGTGTTGCTTGTCTGAAGCAAAGACCGTTCGCCAACCGCCCAGCGCCACCAATCTCGGTTTACCCTGAGCGGATG
>CAYQFN010000195.1:0-2981 GCA_964416685.1 uncultured Thermotogae bacterium
CTTGTGTTTGGCGTGGTTCTTCTCTTGGTTCCCTTGTCCGGCGTGTTAGCGATTGCCCAGGTGAGCAGCAGTGCATCGGCCTCCGCTTCATCCGATGGGCCGATGGAGGTGACGATTGGGACGTTCAACTTCATCGCCGGAGATTCACTGGCACTGGAGATCATCAGGGATGAAGACTGCGCCTGCATGTGCGATCCGATCTCCGTTGTTGGGCTCCACCTAGAGAACGCTGACGGTGTTGTTCCCGTTAGGTTACTGCGCGATCACGAGCTCCCGCTTCCAATCGACAAATGGGTGGGGATGCTGAGGCTTGTCTCGCCCAATGGAAGCCCCCTTCCCGCTGGGCAGTACACGGCCGTAGTGGAGACGAGCGCGGGAACGTTCAGGGCACTGTTCACCGTAGCTGATGTTGGCATGAACACTTCTTCTTGGGGGCATGTATCATCTTCAGCGTCGATCTGCGGGGTCGAGATCCGGTTATATCGCTTACTGACTGAGGATACGGCGACGAGCCTCAACCTGCACGTCGGAGACCGCCTGATGGTCGCCCTTGCAGGAAACGCGACCACAGGGTACGAGTGGCAGCAGGTGACCAACGGACAGGAGGCAATCCTATCGCCGCTTACTGGTCTGGACTACCTGCCTGATTCCGCACCGTCTGGAACAGTTGGATCTGGGGGCATATTCCTCTTCCGTTTCAACGCCGATAGAGCAGGGTCGATTGACCTCACCTTTGCCTACCGTCGACCGTGGGAGGAGGGCACCGGAGCGGAGACGATCACGTTTCACATAGTTGTGCGCTAACAAGAGGGGGAGAGGTTACTCCCCTAGCACGATATCTCTCGCGTCTGGAAAACAGCCTCTCCCTTTTTGATTTGCCTTCGGCTCGCTCCTGTCCTATAGTGGTGATTGAAGAATCAAAACGGGAGAATTTCCATCGGGCACGCTGAGACCACTGCCCGCACAAGGAGGAGCTGATTGATGATGCAAAGAATCCTACGCGTGAACATGAAAGATCGTACAGCCGCATTCGAGGACGTTCCCGAGAAGTACAAGGAGCGTGCCGGCCGCTGGTTGACATCGAGTATCGTTGCTTCGGAGGTTCCACCGACGTGCCACCCGCTCGGGCCGGAGAATAAGCTCGTCATCTCCGCCGGCCTCACCAGCGGGACGTCCTCTCCTACGTCAGCGCGTGTCTCCATAGGTGGGAAATCACCACTGACAGGAACGATCAAGGAGTCGAACGCTGGGACAGGCTTTGCTCACATGCTCGCCCGCCTGCGGATCAAGGCGATCGTCATCGAGGGGCATCCGCAGGATACAACGAAGTACTGGACGATCAAGATAGACAAGAACGGAGCGAGCTTCCTTCCTGCTGATCAGTACGTGGGGCTGAAGCTGAGTGAAGCCTACGAGAAGCTGTTCGCCGAGCACGGCGGCCTCTCCCACACCTCGATAATGGGGATCGGTGTTGCTGGGGAGTACCGCCTCGGAGCGGCTGGGATCTGCTTCAATGATATCAAGGGTCGCGCCACACGCTATTCCGGACGCGGTGGAATGGGCGCGGTGATGGGAAGTAAAGGGCTGAAATTCATCATCCTCGACGATACCGATGCCCCTGGTGTGGAGATCGTCAACGAGGAGCTGTTCGATTCTGGCCGCAAGAAGCTCGCTAATGCCCTGATGTCGCACGCGATCACCAAGCCGAAGGGGTCTCTTAATTCCTACGGAACTGCCGTCCTTGTCAACATCGTGAACGAGGTCGGAGGACTACCCACGCGCAACTTCCGCAACGGGCGTTTCGAGGGAGCGACGAAGGTCTCTGGTGAGGCGCTCTTCGCCAACAACAAGGAACGCACTGGGAAAGAGGTGTACAACCACGCCTGCTCCCCTGGGTGCATCATCCAGTGCTCGAACACCGTCTACCGCAAGGACGGCTCGGAGCATATGTCCTGCCTGGAGTACGAGTCGGATTGGGCGTTCGGCCCCAACTGTGGGATCGACGACATAGACACTGTTGCGGAGCTGGTGAACAAGTGCAACGAATACGGGTTGGACACGATCGAGGTTGGTGGAGCGCTGGCGGTGGCGATGGACGGAGGCCTGGCTGAGTTCGGAGATGGCGCGCGAGCCCTGGAGATCGTAGATGAGATCGGGAGTGGTACGCCGCTTGGCCGCATCATCGGAAGCGGGGCGGTGACCACTGGAAGAGCGTTTGGCGTCAGCCGTGTCCCTGCGGTGAAGGGGCAGAACATGCCCGCCTACGAGCCGCGCGCGATCAAGGGGATCGGGATGACCTACGCCGTAGGCACGATGGGAGCTGATCATACTTCTGGATACACGATCGCCACCGAGGTGCTTGGCGTCGCTGGGAAGGCCGACCCACTGAACAGTAAGAAGGCGGAGATGGCACGCAACTTCCAGTACGCCACGGGATTTATCGATTCAAGCGGCCACTGCCTGTTCATCGCCTTCGCCATCCTCGACATCCCATCTGGGTTTGAAGGAATGATCGAGGAGTGCAACGGAATACTCGGGACATCGTGGAGCGCCGCGGACGTAACGCGTATCGGAAAGGAGGTCATCGACATCGAGCGGGAGTTCAACCGCGCCGCTGGCTTCACCAAGGCCGACGATCGCCTTCCAGAGTTCATGACCTACGAGCCACTCCCGCCGCACAACGCTGTGTGGGACATTCCAGATGATGAACTGGACAGCATATTTGGCTAGACCTTCCTTAAGATGATCTGCTGGTGGCGTACTCTTAAAGTGCGTCGCCAGCCTACAAACATGGAACAAATAGAGATCCATCTCTATGGAAAGCTGCGACGCTACGCGCCAGATCGCGATCCACGCGGTGACTCCATCCTGCGCTTTGCTGGAGATGGTAGGACGATCGCGCAGGTTGTGGAAGAGATCGGGATCAATCAGCACGATCTCGGTACGAACATCTTTGTGAACGGTGAGTACTCCGAGATTGA
>CAYQFN010000196.1:0-2968 GCA_964416685.1 uncultured Thermotogae bacterium
ATTTTGGAACAAGAGTTGTTACCAGCAATAGGCTCGACAGGATAGAGGTAAAACTTGCCTGATGATGGTCAAGGGCTAAGACAAGAGGCTCCTCGCTATTTGCGTCGGAATCCGGCCTAGCAATGCTTCCGCGTAGACATGATCGGCTTTGGAGTAGCTGCTTAGACTGACTCGGATGAGACGTTAGAATGACCCACTCCTGTACGCCTCTCACGATTTACGATTCACCGTTCTCCCTTTTGACTTACGTATCCCGGGGTGCTATTGTGGGATGTGATCTAATCTCGATCGGAGGTGCGCAAATGGAATTTCGCCTTATGAAACGCGTATTAGTTAGCTTTGTCTCACTCTCTATCGTCTCGCTCGTTGCACTCGGAGCGGGAACGAACCTCCTGGAAACGACAACCGGAAGCGTCATCGACGGAACTATAACGGGGATAGCACCGGTACTTCGCCTGGATTACTCTCCCCACGGTAATTTCGACATTCCTCTATCCACGGTAGTACAGATAGTGATCGATTTCCCGCGTGTAGTCATTGAAACGCCAACGCGAGTGTACATCGGGCCGTATTCAGCCTTCTCCGGGATCGATGATGTTCTCACCCTACAACGAGGGGAGAGTAGGCGTGACATCCCATTTGCCGCGCTGCGCGCGATAGCACCGAACGGCCACTCTTTCCACACGATACCACGCACCTGGATTGAGAATGGGTTCCTAACGCTGCCCGCAGTGCTCAATATCGCTCCTTCCCGCGAACAGGACAACACTACTGTTGCCACGCGCACGCTGGAGAAAACTACCTCCCCGCAGACATGGGACGAACTTTATCAGACAGCGACGATTCCTCAGCAAGAAGAGGTGCCATGGTGGCTGCTCCTGTTGATCACAGCAGGGCTGGGGGTCCTCTTCTATATGAGCTTCTAGAACAAGGAACGATACTCAGGAGGCTGAAGAGCAATGATCTCTAGTGCCTTGGCGAGGGATCAAGAAGGGGGCAATACCCAGTAATTCAGCCGTTTGCCGCTGAAAGCTAACTAGTGACTCGCTCTCTGCCTTGCATCAAGACACGTAACCATCTACCATACTAGCGGTCTGGAGGGATGACCGAATGGCAAGGAGCCAGTCTCGAAAACTGGTACGCCCGCAAGGGCTTCGGGGTTCGAGTCCCCGTCCCTCCGCCCGATCGATGGTGAAGTGCAAATATGCGCCCGTAGCTCAGTGGACAGAGCGTCGCACTGCGGATGCGAAGGTCGGAGGTTCAAGTCCTCTCGGGCGTACCAGTATCGACTATCAACTAAAAGGGAATCTACAACAACCGCCTATTTGCTGCAAGGTGATAGCTGATTGTCAAGAGAAATGAATATCGAGATAATCGATTTGACACGGAAAATCGCCGATGAAACAGAGGCTTACCCCGGCGATCACGTTGGTCTGATGATCAAGCAGATAGCCAAAGCGGAGACTGACGGATACAACCTGACGCTCTTCACTCATCTGGAGCCACATTGCGGCACTCATATCGATAGCCCACTTCATTTTGTCGTGGATGGCATAGATATCGCCTCTCTTCCATTGCAGATGACACCCGCAGTCGTTGTCACAGCAAGCGACAAGCAGATTGGTCCAAAGGCGTTTGCCGATGCTGGCCACTTAGCTAGCTGTGCCGTGTTGATAAAAACCGGGTGGGATAAATGTATCGGAGGCGATCACTACTACCGAGAGGCTCCCTATCTTACGCCCGCAACCGCACAGCTTCTCGTAGACAGTAAGATCGCCGTTCTCGGTATTGACTTTCCCAGCCCCGATCCATTCGATAGCCCTGATTATCCCGTACATCACAGTCTTCTCGGTGCGGGGATACCGATCGTCGAGGGGCTCGTTGGTCTCGATCAGTTGGCACGTACAACGGGAGATCCCTACTTCGTCGCCTTTCCGATCAAAGTCGCTGGAATCGAGGGCTCGCCTGTGAGGGCAGCAGCGATCGTGATCGAATAACTGAGGGGAACGTCGCAGGCCGTCTGTCCAGAATACGGACAAGCCTTTGACGCAATACAAGATCCAAAAAAACGACGTTCCCAACATGGCAGTCTGCCTGTCTTGAGGAGCGAACAGGGCGGCCCATGGTACAGGAACACGTCGTGTGCGGAACCCAAGGTATGATACCGTCTCGCCTTCATAGTGGACAGCGAATGAGCGAGAGGGAGCTGTTGTGTCAACGCCTTGTTAGACACTCTAGTCCAGCAAAAAGCCAGATGCCTGTGGGCTTAACGTACGCTGAATTCGCTCTCTCCGGCGTGCGGCTCCTCCCAACTGACATCCACGTTATCCACTCGCGCCTGCGGTGGGCCCATATGAGCCCACATGATGAGCGCCTGCACATCTTCAGGTTTGCCTTGGGCGATGATCTCCACTCGCCCATCGAGTAGGTTGCTCACCCACCCCGATAGGTGAAGCGAACACGCCTTATCCCGCGTGGATGCACGGTAGAATACGCCTTGTACGCGCCCCGAGATGAGCATCCGTACACGAATAATCCGATTATCTATATTCTCTTGCATGCTCTTCTTTAGAAACACCCTCGTGTTGCCTCACCTAAGAATGTACTCCAAATTGACGTGTCGTTCCTCCCATTTTCGGTTGTTCTTCGATCGTGCTAGTGCATCCAACTTGTCCTGCAGCTTGATGATCTCCCGTTTCAGCTGTACCGGATTCAGCACCTCGTATTGCTCCTTAAGATCATCCTTTGCCTGTTGGGAGACAAAGGGCGATTCCAACACTCTCTGGAAAGGTGTTCTCGCTTGATCATATGTCTTCTTCACCTTGCTCCCAACTCTCTCTTTGCTGATCAGTTTCATCACTGGCTGAAAGAAGTTTGTGTACAATCTTAATAGGCATAAATGGTATTTAATACTTTAACCTCCTGTTCTGTGTCGTAGCGCCGGTACCCCACCGCCTTCCTCACTACA
>CAYQFN010000197.1:0-2967 GCA_964416685.1 uncultured Thermotogae bacterium
CAGGAGAAGGGCAAACGCATCGTCACCGCCGCATCCACGGGAAACGCGGCGAGTTCGCTCGCCGGTTTCTCCGCGGCGACCGATCTTGAGACGATGATCTTCGTCCCGCGCACGGCGCCGGAGGCGAAGGTGACGCAGCTTCTGATCTATGGAGCGAAGGTGTTCTTGGTCAACGGGTCATACGATGTCGCCTACGATCTCGCCGCTGAGGCAGCGGCGGAATTCGGCTGGTACAATCGCTCCGCTGCCGTAAACCCCTACCTCGTTGAAGGGAAGAAGACGGGAGCCCTTGAACTTGCCGAGCAGCTATCGTGGAATCCGCCGGATGTTGTCTTCGTCGGCGTCGGCGACGGTTCGGTGGTGAGCGGTATCTGCAAGGGATTCCACGAGCTGCGGGAGCTGGGGATGATCGAGCGCCTCCCGCGGGTGATCGGAGTGCAGGCGGAGCGATCGGCACCGATCGCCGCGTCCTACGCCAAGTATGACGGGACAAGGGTTGAGATTGATGATATCGAAGCAGAGACGGTCGCTGATAGCATCTGTGTCGGAAAGCCACGCGACATCGTGAAGGCGGTGACGTACGTGCACGCAAACGGCGGCGAGTTTATCACCGTGAGCGATGAGCAGATAATGGCGGCGATTGCAACGATGGCAAGAAGGACTGGTGTCTTCCCCGAGCCAGCCGGCGCGGCTCCATTTGCTGGGCTGCTGAAGATGGCGACACAGGGGGAGATTGAAGGGAAGAGAGCGGCAGTGATGGTCACTGGAAATGGGCTCAAGGACATTGCCACAGCACGGCGGGTCGCCGGATCGGCGATTGAGATCGAGCCCACTCTTGCTGCAATAAAGGAACGCCTATGAAGATCAAGTTTACCGTGAACGGACGCGTCGAGGAGCGAGATGTGCGTGAGGACGAACGCCTCCTCGACCTCATCCGCGACGACCTGCAACTGACCGGGGCCAAGGAAGGGTGTGGCGAAGGAGAATGCGGCGCATGCACCGTCCTCATCGATGGGAAGGCGATCGCCTCCTGCCTCGTCCTCGCCCCACAGGTCGATGGGAAGAGTGTATTGACTGTTGAAGGACTTGCGCCTGGTGAGGAACTCCATCCGATTCAGCGGGCGTTCGTGGAGAAGGGGGCAGTGCAGTGTGGCTTTTGCACGCCAGGGTTTATCATGTCCACCTATGCGTTGCTGACTGTTAATCCTGATCCGAGCGATGAGGAGATCATGGCTGCGCTAGAAGGGAACCTCTGTCGCTGCACGGGATATGCGAAGATCCTGGATGCGGTACGCTACGCAGCAGAGCTGATGCGACAGGAGAAGAGTTGACGATGAAAACCAACGTGGTAGATGAACTACCACGCTACAGAAGACACGCTGTTTGTAGCCTCGGAGCCCTGTCAGCATCCCAGACAAGCTGCCTCCGACGTTGAGGGTGTTCGTGATTACACAAACTAAAGTTGAAGCCATCGTCCTTGCTGCTGGAAAGGGTGAACGGATGGGCACGATCAAGCCGCTCGTCGAGATCGATGGCCAACCAGCATTGGCGCGTGTAATCCGGACCTTGCGCGAGGCTGGGATTGAGCGAGTGATTGTGATCTTGGGCTACAGGGCTGAAGAGATTGAGAAGAAGATTGGCCTCTCTGGATGCGTCGTGACAAGAAACACCAACTACGAAAGTGGAATGGGAAGCTCGCTCAGTCTTGGAGTAAGCCTTGTGTCGCCAGAGGCAACCGGCTTCCTGATCGCTCACGCCGATATGCCTTACGTAAAGGCAGAGACAGTGAACAAGGTGATTGCACGGGCGCGCGCAGGAGCGAAGATAGTCGCACCCATCTGCAGCGGAGTGAGAGGGTTCCCGGTCTATCTGGACACTGGCTGTCGCGAGGAGCTGCTACCGACGCTGCAAGGGGAGATTGGCGCTCGCAACTACATCTCCCAACACGAGGATGATCTCGTATTGGTCGAAGTGGATGATCCTGGGTCGATAATCGATATTGATCGACCCGAGGACGTTATTGGAGGATGAATATGAGTCACTACGTGAAGATCAAGACGGTACCGGAGCTTCTCTCGCGGATCGAGGATCCCGGAGCGCGTATTCTGTGTGGAGGGACCGATCTGGTGGTAAAAATGCGTTCAGGCGCGATCGATCCACAGGTGCTCCTTGACATCTCAGACACACAAGCGCTGCGTGGGATCGAAGAGAAGGATGGTCATGTAATCATTGGTGCCGCGACAACGGTGAGCGAGATCATCGCCGATCCGGTGGTCGCAGAGAAGCTTCCTCTGCTTCAAACGGTACTACGTACCCTGGGATCGACGCAGATCAGGAACCGTGCGACGCTTGGCGGAAACCTGGTGAACGCCTCTCCTGCCGCGGACAGCGCTATCCCACTTCTGCTGTATCAAGCGCTGGTGAACATCTCCGGCGTGCGCGGCGATCGACAGATCGGGATTGAAGACTTTCTCATTGCACCCGGAAAGACAGCACTGAAGAGTGATGAATTCGTGCGCAGCGTCTCGATACCCGTCCCTCAGGTCGCGTTCAAGCCGTTCTTCCATAAAGTCGGGCGGCGCAAGGCGATGATCATCGCTATCGCCTCCCTGGGAGCACTGGTCAGTATGAAGGATGATAAGATCGATGAGATCAGACTCGCTGCTGGCTCAGTCGCCCCGCGACCGATCAGGCTACACGAGCTTGAGGACAACCTTGCCGGCAAGGCGATTACTGCCGACCTCATTGAGCAGGCGAAGCTTGCCGCTGTGCATGCTGTATCGCCGATCGATGACGTGCGCGCCAGCGCAGACTATCGGCGAGAGGTGATCGGCGAGCTCGTCGCACGCGTCCTGCGCGACGCGGTGCAGGGCTAGCATTCAGGGCGCTCTTTCTGGTATCCTGGGAAGCGGAGGTGGTTTCATGAACAGATGGCGTCTGCTCGGATTAGCTTCTCTCTTGCTTGTT
>CAYQFN010000198.1:0-2939 GCA_964416685.1 uncultured Thermotogae bacterium
AGACGCGCACGGTATGTCCCTCGAGCGTGTGTTCCTCGATGCCCGCTGTCAACGCTTCACCCGAGAATCGAACCACTCGGAGCGGAGGATACTCAATCTTCGGTTGCCAAGCCCCTCTGTCCAGAGCTATCCAAACCTCATGGGGTAGTTGCGTTCCGATCTGGTGAAATTGAAGAGCTGAAAGGAGGCAAATAACCCCGTTGGGGATCGCAGCAGAAGCCAGTACAAACCCATGGTGTTCGGTGAATGGGTATCCCGCAAGACAATACCGTCCACGAGCAATCCGCTCTATTTGACCAGATTCAACAAGGCGTTTCAGGGTTTGTGGATGGATACCCATTTGTCTAACCTCGCGGTCTGTGATGAGACCGCGGGTTTTTGCCAGTTGGAGAACCCTATCCCGATCCGTTGTCGTCATCATGTGACAAATCATATACATTTTTTAATAAGTGTCAAGGATTTGTCACGTCTCGTGCTTCGACTCTCTGACGCACATCGATCTTGCCAGTCACAGCGGCGACGATAAAGGCTGTGCCATATTCCTCATTCTTGAAGCAAATTCTCGATTTCTTGGATATTCGTTTTTCCGGTACATAACCTCGGCAGTTAGGTCCAAGTGCCGAGGTTATGTACCGGTCACAGTGTGTTCCAAACATGCGCGAAATTCTCACGCCGCGAAGAAGACTCTGCGTACCTCATTTCGCCCCAGCAACTTTGACAAGATACGGTAGTTGTTGCGTTCCTTTCGGATCCTTCCGGCAACAATCGCTGGATGAATCCGCAGTTTGTTCGCAAAGGCAACGACAGCATCGTATGACCACTCATCTTGTAGGCCCGATCTCTTCCACTCTACCGCGGGTATGAGAGCGTCAGCGGCGAAAGTATCGGCCTTATCCTCCATGAAATTTACCCCATATGAATCAAGGTCATCCACAAACGCCTCTTGCGGATCATTTTCAAGATGTAAGCTAACATGCGCAAGTTCATGGCAAAGAGTAAACCAGAAGTTGTCAAGGCGATCGTAGCGAAGCGTAAGTGCAACTACAGGTCGATCTGTACTCGCCCACAACGCTGCGCCGTCAAGGTGTGTTTTCGGTAGGTGCTTTTCTATTACGAGATGGATCCCATTTCGATTCAGAAATTCCTTGGCTAAGAGTGGGCCATGGTCGAGATAGCTGAGATGGACAAGCTCCCGGCAAAACTTCTTGGTGACCGTTCCCGGTCTGTAAGGCGGGAGCGTCTCCCGGCGCGCCAGATCAAGAGCGCGAGCGCACCATGCACAAAGCGCATATTCATCCATCTTTCTATCCGACCGTACGCTCCTTCGCAAGAAACAAGGAACGCTTTCCTTTTCCACCCCATCGGGAAAGATCAACGGGGCGACTAGCTCCTCAGCCTTCTCCTTGGCCTCACTCAACGTTCCCTCGAAATCCGGGAACCAACCCCTCTTGAGCATCTCCGCCATGGGAAACTCTGACCACCTAATCTCAGCATGCTCGGGAGGCAACGAGGCACCGGGTTCGTGAAGCAGAACCTCAGCAGGGATGCCGAGACCTTCATGTAATCTGCGAATCATAGAAAGGCTGAGTTTCCGTTTTCCGTTCAATACCTCAGAGACACGGCTTCTGCTTCCGATGTATGGCACCAAATCGACCTGCTTAAGTCCGGCCTGTTCCATGCGGAAGCGGATTGCTATAATGGGATCAGGGAGATCGATCGGAAAATGTTCTTCTTCGTAGATCTCCACAAGGGTCACCAAGAGCTCAAAGTCGTCTCCTTCAGGAGTTCCTGGTTTGGCGTTAAACAGCTCATCGATCCGAGCAAGGGCCTCCTCGTACTCGGTTTCCGTCTTGATCACTTTGGGGCGCATCAGATCTCCTTCGCGTCGATCCTGTCGTACTCCGCATGGGAGCCAATGAAGCGGGTGTACACAACATGAAATTTGTAGTTGATTGCGACAACTAACCGATACTTGTTGTTGCAGATATCGAAAACTACTCGCTCACTGGTCACGATGCTCGCTTTGGGATACCTTGCCTTGACATCTGCGGACTTGTCCCATTCCGCAATTTTCACCTCGTGGTACCATGCTTTTAGTTCGCCCTCTGCTTCCCTATGCTCTTTCCAGAATTCGCGTAGAAGTCGTCTAGTTATGATTCGCATCGTATTATAGCAGTTCCCTTTTCTGTATACAAATTTCTTGTTTCCAAAATGGGATCACGATCAGGTTTGACTAGGTTCAGGTAACGTATTCCGTACATCGATCTTGCCGGTTACGGCGGCGGAGATGAGGGCGGTGCGGTATTCCTTGAGCAACTCAATCGCTTTCTCGATCTTTTCGATCAGCGCGTCGATCTTCGCTGTCTCGCGGTCGAGGAAGTCGGCAATAGTGCATTGCTCAACCTCAGGAGGAACGGCAATTGGGAATGTAGCAAGTTCACTCGCATTGATCGCTGGGTAGCTTACCCCAACAGAATGCGCAACTACTCGTTCGACAAAGTATGGGGATTCCAAAGCATAGGCAGAAAACCTTGTGGTCAATCCCGTTCTTGGCCTAATTACTGCAAAACCCGTTGACACAATGAGATTTGGCTCAGGGTAAACCATCGGTGCGATTGCTCGTAAATACGTTCGCACTGTAGAGACGATCACGTCTCCCTGGCGGACTATTCTTCGCGCTCGGGATGGTGCATTTGCAAAAACGTACGTTTCGCGATGAGCGATCCCGTCTGTAGAGTCTATGCTTCCAATGTCCACATAGGATATCTCAAAGTCAGGATCTGTGGTCTCGGGAAGTACCTCGTCGTTGATGGTTGCAAGGCGCTTAAGTCTCTTTACGTTCCAATGCGCCGGGATCTCCCCCAGCCATTCGATCCCGGAGTCCTTATAAAAAGGATAGGGTTTGAATCGAGAGGATGTCATTCGACCAGACCTTCCAG
>CAYQFN010000199.1:0-2937 GCA_964416685.1 uncultured Thermotogae bacterium
GCGTCCCTGCGGGAGAATGCTTGGTGCTCTTCGTGGTGAATTCTTGGCATCGGTTCTACATGAACCGCCACCAGAGGTCACTACCCACTCGACACGATAAGGAACGCTTAATCCTTACCCCGTTAATCCGTAATCCCGCTTTCCCTCACCGATTGACTGCGTGGATCGCTCGCCCCAGGGCTGCCTCCGCTGCTTCCTTCAATCCCTCGGGCAGGGTCGGATGTGCATGTACGCTGTCAGCGATCGCCTCCAAAGAGAGGTTGTTTTGCGCCGCAATCGCTGCCTCAGCAATGAGTGATGAGGCGTCCGCTCCGACGATCTGTGTACCGATGAGGCGATGGGAATCCGCCTCGGCGACCACTTGGAAGAAACCGTCCGGCTCGTTCATCCCCAGGGCCTTGCCCAACGCGGCGTATGGAAAGCGGCCGACAATGACGTCGTAGCCTTCTTCCTTTGCCTTCTTCTCCGACAGTCCGACCGAGGCAATCTCAGGATCGGTGAAGATCGCCTGCGGGATCACGCGATCTCTTCCACCGTGTGTCGCACCCTTGCCTCCGGCTAGGTACTCCGCTAGTACAAGCGCATCGTTGGATGCCCTGTGAGCCAGCATCGGACCGGCCACGACGTCGCCAATCGCATACACGTTCTCTGTGCTCGTCTGTAAGTTCTCATCAACTTCGATGAAGCCGCGGCGATCCGGTTCGATGCCTACGTTCTCTAGGCCAATGCCACGCGAGTTTGGACGTCTTCCGACAGCGAGGAGGACGCGATCGGCATAGAGCGCATCACCGCTCTTTGTGTGAACTACAGCTCCATCCGCGGTCTCTTCAAGAGAAGCAGCAGCAGTGTTTGTCTTAATCGTGATCCCCTGTGCCTTGAGAGCGCGCTTCAGCGTGGCGACAGTGCGGCGATCGATGTCAATCCCGGGGAGGATCTCCGGCATCATCTCCAGGACTGTTACTTCGCTTTCGAGGCGGTTGTAGATCGTGGCGATCTCCAGGCCGATCACTCCACCGCCAATTACCACTAGCTTTTCGGGCACTTCGGACAGCATCAAGGCGTCATCGGATGACCAGACGCGCTTGTCATCGAAACTGAAGCCGGGGATCTCGATCGGGAACGATCCGGTGGCGAGCACGATTCTCTCGGTCTCAACCGTCTCGCCCGTGGAGAGATCGATTCTCCCCTGTGCGGCGATCGTACCGCGAGCTTGGATGACCGTCGCTTTGTTCGCCTTAAGCAATGTAGCAACGCCATTCACCAGGCGTGAGACAACCCCGTCCTTCCACGCGGCGAGTGCAGATAGATCGAGGTCGGGCGTGGGGAAGGAAATCCCCATGGAGGCTGCATTTTCCGCTCGTTCGATCAGCTTTGTAGCTGAGTAGAGCGCCTTTGTCGGTACACAGCCCCGATTTAAGCAGACACCGCCAAGATCCCGCTCTTCGATAAGCGCAACCTTCATTTGCAGTTGCGCCATTCTGATAGCGGCAACGTATCCCCCCGGCCCAGCACCGATTATCGCCACATCGTATTTCATCCGTGTCGTCACCTCATGCTTAGGGTATCCGGCTGGGTCTGATTCGTCAACAAACCGTGTCTACGAAAGTTGACAAGCAGGCATAATCAATATGATGGTAACAACTAGGTCATAGGGTTGAATGATTGAAGCAATCCGATAAAGGCAAATCCTTCGCAAGGAGGGGACGCAAAGCCACGGACCCCATGTGGGCCGCCGGGCTGCCAAAGATGAATACGAAGAAACGCGATGTACTGCTGGCAATATTGGGGTTCTGCCTCATCATCATGCTTTGCCTAACATGGGCGCAGGATGGTACTGTCGCCGGAGGAGCAGGAACAACCGGATCGATCGGCGCAGTCAACGCGGATTCGCTCTCCTGGGGGATCGAACGGATCCAAGCGCCGCAAGCGTGGACTCGAACTACCGGATCGAAGGACGTTGTCGTAGCGGTGATCGACTCTGGGATCGATACGAGCGTGCTGCAACTCCAAGGAAAGATCTGGACGAATCCCGGCGAGATACCGAGTAACGGAATCGACGATGATCACAACGGCTACGTCGATGACGTGCACGGCTGGGACTTTCGTGATAACGACAATAGCTCGCTCGTGGGATCGAAGATCCACTGGCACGGAACGTTTGTCGCTGGGATCATCGCCGCGCAGCCCGGAGAGGATAAAGCGGCTGGTGTCGCTCCCGGAGTGAGCATCATGGATCTGCGCCTCCTCGACTCGAAGAACCTGTTCTACGGATCCGACTGGAAAAAGTTTGCCGCAGCAGTGGATTACGCGGTCGATAACGGCGCTGACATCATCAATATGAGCATCTACTCCAATGGTAAACCTCCCCGCGTTCTCGAACAGGCGCTTGCGCGCGCATCCCAACGCGGAGTAATCGTCGTTGGCATCGCCGGGAACGATGGCAAGTCGCAGGTTTCCTATCCAGGCAAGTACTCAACGGTTCTTGCCGTCTCTGCCACAGATCAAGCTGACCGTCTGGCGAGCTTCAGTAACTATGGGCCAGATGTTGCCGTTGCCGCCCCCGGAGAGAAGGTCACCTCGATCTTTCCCGGTGGGTACGTGGGCACAAGTTCGGGCACATCATTTGCCGCGCCGCATGTAGCTGGCACACTTGCCCTTATCCTCTCCTCACATCCTGGGATATCGAGCTCGCAGGCCGTGGCGCTCCTCAAGGGAACATCGATCGATCTAGGAAGCAGCGGAACAGATCGTCAGTTCGGAGCTGGCTTGGTCGACGCCGCAAATGCTGTAGCAAGTGCGCTGTAGCTCCACTCAACCTGCTCCGACCTCTCCACAGGCGTTGGCTACGCCAGAGGCTCCTGCCATTCAGACTTATGTTACGGCCCCGGATGTTGCTCCGAGCAAATCTTCTTCAAGTCGGCCCAGATGCAGTTCGCC
>CAYQFN010000200.1:0-2936 GCA_964416685.1 uncultured Thermotogae bacterium
AGTTCATGAATACCCCTCGAGCGTAGGGCGGACGATGATGATCCTTGAGAATCAGATTCTCCTCCACGCTAAAGTCACGCACCGTCCCATCCACCATTCTCTCCTCAGGAATGTAGGACAAGCCGTGATCGAGTAGCTTTGCCGGCGCTGCGCCGGTGACATCAATTCCATCAAAGAAAACCTGTCCAGCAGTTGAACGCCGCATCCCAGCAACTACCTCAGCCAGCTCTTTCTGCCCGTTCCCCGATACACCGGCTAGGCCCAGGATCTCGCTTCCGCGCACCTCCAAGTCCACGCCACGCAGTGCTGGCAAGCCTGAATCTCCTTTCGCGCTCAATCCACGCACGGCCAACCGTACATCTCCATAAGTAACTTCCGGGTGGTCGACCTGCAAGATGACCTCACGACCAACCATGAGTCGCGCCAATCCCTCCTTTGTCGCATTGGCAACGGGGACTGTGTCCACCACATGTCCATCTCGCAGCACCGTGATGCGATCGCTCAGCGCCAGCACCTCGTGTAGCTTATGACTAATGAATACGATCGCGTGTCCTTCATCGATCATCCGCCGCAACGTCTCCGAGAACTCCTCCACCTCCTGCGGGGTAAGAACGGCCGTCGGCTCATCGAGGATGAGAAGCGACGCACCTCGGTAGAGGACCTTCAATATCTCCACCCGCTGCTGCTCCCCCACGGAGAGCTGCCACACCTTTACCTGTGGGTCAACATTCAATCCGTATGTCCGCGCTAGCTCCTCGATCCGTGCAGAGACAACATCGAGATCGAGAACCACCCGGCGCGAAGAAGAAAGTCCCAGGGCTACGTTCTCGGCCACGGTGAACGTGGGAATGAGCATGAAGTGCTGGTGCACCATCCCAATCCCGTGTCGTATCGCATCGAGCGGGGAGTGGAAGCGCACGGGCTCGCCGTTGATTGAGATCTCTCCGCTATCAGGACGGTACATCCCGTAGAGGATCTTCATCAGCGTGCTCTTCCCTGCACCGTTTTCTCCCAACAGAGTGTGAATCTCCCCAGCGTGTACGTCGAAGTCAACATGATCGCTTGCTAACACGCCGGGGAATTGTTTCACAATTCCGCGTGCGACAAGCTCCTTCACTCGAACCTGATTAATGGTGGATGTGGGCACGGCACGTTCCTCGTTCTTGTGGGCCGAGACAGAATTTTGCCCGGCCCACAACTCTAGTTTAGGTTATTCTCCGACTTTTATGTCTCCATTGATGATGCCATCGATCGTCTTTCCAACTAGGCCCTCAGCGTTCACCGCGATCTTGAGCCCGCCGTTTTCGAGCGTGAGGTCGTAGACCTTTCCGCCCAGCGTGCCGCTCTGGATCGATGCAATCATTGGGCGCAGTGCTATAGTCCAATCGACAACAACACTGCTCACCACGATCTTGGGGGCGAGTGGAGCTTGATCAACGTCGTACCCGAACCAGATTGCTCCTTCCTTCTTCGCCACACCGATCGCACCGATGACCATCTGTGACGTTCCTGTAAGCACATCGGCGCCGGCCTTAATCATCGTACGTGCCGTCTCAGCCGCAAGGGAGACATCGCTGTACGACCCAGTCCAAGTGACGCTCACCTTGGCATTGGGATTGGTCGCTATCACGCCAGCTTCGAAGCCCTCCGTGTAACGCTTGGCATCGCCGGTCTCGATCGGTCCGATCACTCCCATTATCCCGCTCTCCGACAGCTTCGCCGCCAACACTCCATTCACGTATCCGCCCTGCTCGGAGAACGGTTGATAGGAGAAGATGTTGGTAATCCCCTGATCAGAGAACGTATTCGCGGTTGAGCCCCAGGCAAAAGAGGTCTTCGGAAAATCGGGTGCGATATCTACAAGCGACCCACCGTACTGAGAACCGTGCGCGATCACCAGATTGTAGCCTTGGCTTGCGTAATCACGTATTGCCACCGCAGCATCGGAAATGACGTACATATTCTCCGAATAGACAAACTGGAAATTGTCCTTGCCCATCTCGTTCTGAATTGTCACCAGCGCGTCGTACATGCTCTGGCTCCATGCCGAATCGTTGATCGTACTCGGGGTAACAAACGCAACCTTGAACGGCGCTGCCACTCCAAAGATGGCAATCGACGACACAATAAGTGCAACTAACATAAATCCTACAAGCCCCTTGTTCATTTCTCCCTCCTGTTTATTAGCTAGCTATTCCTACTCCTAATCTTTTGCTTCAGCAACCACCTCCTCTAACTTTCTCCTCGCTCAAAACGTTTGTTCAACGCGGCGGGAGCGTTCACTCGTCGCTTCGCCATGGCTGCCAAAACGAGGATTGTGACGATGTACGGCAACATCAGGAGAAAATCCGAGGGGATATTTACTCCCTTTACCTGCAGCCAAAGTTGTATGGCATTAACTGTGCTAAACAAAAGTGCTCCAAGCAGGACCCCAGAAACTCGCCAACCTCCAAAGTAGACGAGAGCGACTGCAATGAATCCCATCCCGTTTGTTAGATTTTGCTGGAACGTATTGAGAAGAGCAATTGATAGCGAGGCCCCCGCAACTCCGGAGAGAACGCCTCCAAGAGTTACTGTTATATAGCGCACGCGGCCGACATTCACTCCCAGAGAATCTGCCGCCTCAGGATTCTGACCTACTGCCCGTATCTTGAGCCCAAACGGTGTCTTGTTGAGGATAAACCACGCTATCGGTACCAAGCCAAATGCAACGTACACGAGAATGTTGTGCTGAAAGAATATCTCTCCGATTACTGGAATACGGGAAAGACCGGGGATGGCCAGATTGGGAAAGCCATCGATCGTCTGCACGTTCTTGATCGTTATCCCAAACAGGAATGTACTGAGGCCTAGGCCAAACATGTATAGTCCGATCCCGCTGATCCCCTGCTCGGCTTTGAGAGTAACACTGATGAACGCCATGATCAGGCCAAAGA
>CAYQFN010000201.1:0-2889 GCA_964416685.1 uncultured Thermotogae bacterium
TACGGACGCCTCCCAGTGGGGTGGTGTCCCGGGCGGAACTTGCTTCGGCATCCTCATAATCCCGCCGACTTGACGGTCGCCAGTCTTGATCACGATGTAGGGCTCCCCCTCCATCGGCGATTTCTCCATCACCCAGCCAAGCACCTGTCCATAGAACTGCTTCGCTCCCTCGATGTCGGTGGTCAATAGCTCACACCAGCTGAAGTCTCCGTGCGTTTCGAACTTGGTTTTCATCTTGCGCCTCCTCTCGGCACTTCCTCCATCATAGCGGGAAGATCTCCGCCCGAAACAATTGGCGGAAGGGCATAATCTGGCGTAAACTAAGCGCGGGTGATGCATCGATGCTAAAACCGACAAAGGGACACGTGGACCGCTTTACATGGGCAATCCTCCTATTGCTTTTCGGGATCTTCCTTCTGATCAATCGTCAGGATATCAACTGGATCGGTTTCCTGATCGCGGCGGGGTTTCTCATCGCCGCAGCTCTGTTCAAGCAGTCGCGAGGTTTGGGAACAGACGTGCTTGGGCTGATCTTCGGGATCGTCCTCGCCGCGCTCGGTGTGGGAAAGCACTATGCGGTTGACATCCCATGGATTGCCATTGCGGCAATCGTAGTCGGAATAGTGCTACTGCTCGATGTATTCAGGCCGCGAAAGAAGAAGCAGAAGGCTTCCGACTCCGTCATCAACGTGAGCCCTCCACAGCCCAAAGAGTGAGGCTCTCGTTACGGCAAGCCTCTCTCATATCTCCGCACACAAACGAGTACGGAGCCTTGAGATGCACCTGGTCCGCGCGAAGCTTCACATCCACTCTAGCCCAGTCACAAGGTCAATCCGTTCCAGTGGGAGATGCTGCAACATCGATGTACAATGTCGCGAAAGCAAGAGAACAGATCGAGGTGGCGTGAAGTGATCGAAGAAAACGTGAGACGAATCCTCGCCGAGTTACCGCCGGAAGTCACGCTCGTCGCCGCGGCGAAGACGCGTGCCCCGGATGAGATCATGCGTGCAATAGCCGCGGGGATCACGGTAATTGGAGAGAATTATGTTCAGGAAGCGCGCGAAGCGTACACTGCCATCGGTAAGAGGGCGAGATGGCACTTCATTGGGCACCTGCAGAAGAACAAGGTGAAAGGCGCCGTCGAGATATTCGACATGATCGAAACAGTTGATTCTATGAAGCTAGCAGAGAGAATAAACCGTTCTTGTGCAGCGCTGGGACGCACCATGCCGGTATTAATTGAGATAAACTCCGGGCGCGAGCCGCAGAAGGCGGGCGTGTTGCCGGAAGAAGCGGAAGACCTGCTGCGGGAGATAGCGACGCTTAAGCAGATCAGAGTGCAGGGACTAATGACGATGGGGCCACGCTTCGGCGACCCTGAGGAGGCGCGCCCCTACTTCAGGGAGACAAAGAACCTCTTCGACCGGCTGAAGAAAGAAAAGCTGGCAAATGCCGAGATGCGGCTCCTGTCCATGGGCATGAGCAACACATACAGTGTCGCGATCGAAGAGGGGGCAAACATGGTTCGTATAGGCACAGGGATCTTTGGCGAAAGGGAGAAGAAATGAGCGACAAGCAGCAACCGACGGTGCACACGCAGAGCCCAACCAAGGGGATCGAAGACGCGATGAAGCGGATCAAGCACCGCATAGTGGTATTTAGCGGCAAGGGCGGAGTGGGGAAAACGACGGTAGCAGTGAACTTGGCATACGCGTTCGCCGAGAGCGGGCTGCGCGTTGGCCTCCTCGACGCGGACATCACCGGGCCGAATGTCCCCCAGATGACGGGCCTCACTGGTGGTCTTGGAACTGAACGTGGAATGATCGTCCCCAGTGATGTCAACGGAATAAAGATCATCTCCATCGCATCGATGGTCGAAGGAGGAACGCCGATCATCTGGCGTGGGCCGCTGCGTTCGAAGGTGATCGATCAGTTTCTCGGCGAGGCGGACTGGGGCGATCTCGACATCCTGGTTGCCGATCTTCCGCCGGGGACGGGGGACGAAGTCCTGACGATCGCCCAGCACACGTCGCCGGAGATGGCTATCGTCGTCACTACCCCGCAAGAGGTAGCCCTAATCGACGCGCGGCGGGCGGCGAACATGGCAAAGAAGCTGGAGATCAAGAACATCGGGATCGTGGAGAACATGTCAGGATTAATCTGCCCACACTGCGGAGAGCGGATCGACCTGTTCGGCTCGGGCGGGGGTGAGGAAGAGGCGAAGAAGCTCGACGTGCTCTTCCTGGGCAGAGTACCGATCGATCCGCAGGCGCGCGCCGAGGCGGACAATGGACATCCGATCGTGCTGCAGGCGCCGGAATCGCCGATATCACAGGCGTTCGTCGCCATGGCGGCCAAGATCCGCGAGACACTGCAATGAAGATTGGGATCATTTCAGACACGCACGACAACATGCCCAAAATCGCGGCTGCCGTGCGCCTGTTCAACGAAGAACACGTCGATCTGGTCGTACACGCCGGTGACTTCATCTCGCCGATCACGGCCAACGAATTCTCCGTTCTCAACGCTCCATTCATTGGCGTCTTTGGTAACAACGATGGCGAACGGCTCTACCTGACAAAGCGATTCGAGAAGATCGGCGTGATCTACCCTGATCACCACGAGTTTGCATTCGCCGGCAAGCGCGGGGTAGTGATGCACGAGCCAAAGTTCATCGACGCCCTCGTGAAGAGCGGAACCTACGATCTGGTCATCTACGGCCACACGCACGAGATTGACATCAGAGAGGGGAAGACACTCGTCATCAACCCGGGAGAGGCGTGTGGCTGGATCAGCGGGAGAGCGACCATGGTCATCCTCGATACGACTACAATGGCACCAAAGGTGATCGACCTATGATTCAGGGGTCAGGTCTTGCAATCCAACATG
>CAYQFN010000202.1:0-2810 GCA_964416685.1 uncultured Thermotogae bacterium
GCCATCATGGCCGACCTCCCCGGTCCAAAGATGCGTGTCGGTAAACTGGCCGCGGAACCGATACAGCTTTTGCGTGGGCAAAAGATCACCCTGACCAGCCGGGATGTTCTCGGCGACTCCGAGCGGATATCGGTCAGTTTCCCCGGCTTGAGCACCGCCGCGCACCCCGGAAACGTGATTTTCTTAAACGATGGATTCATCCGGCTTAAGGTGGAGGAGACAACCGAAAACGAGGTTCGTTGCCGCATCATAGTCGGCGGCGAACTGCGCTCGCACAAGGGGGTGAACCTTCCCGGCACCGATCTTGGGATCAGCGCTGTAACGGACGAAGATCGGCGATTCCTAGAGTTTGCCTTGGAACAGGGGGTGGATGCGGTCAGCATCTCCTTCGTGCAGGGGCCGGAGGACATCGAGACGGTGCGGAGGATCGCGTCCGAGCGAGGGAAGAACCCGTTTGTGATCGCCAAGATCGAGCGATCAGTGGCAATCCGACGCATCAGAGCGATCATGGAGGCAACCGACGGGATCATGGTCGCTCGCGGCGACCTTGGTGTGGAGACACCGATCGAGGGGATCGCTATGCTGCAGAAGCGCCTGATCCGTCAGGCGAACCTGCTCGGTAAGCCGGTGATCACGGCCACACAGATGCTTGAATCGATGGTATCAAACAGTCGCCCCACCCGCGCAGAAGCGACTGATGTCGCCAATGCCATCCTCGATGGTACAGATGCCGTCATGCTATCAGAGGAGTCGGCCGTCGGCGCCTACCCAGTAGATGCTGTGGGTATGCTCGCGCGGATCGCCAGAGCGACCGAAGGGAATCACCTTGACTACGGCTTCAACGAGCATCTCTCTCCGAGTGCTTTGGCGGGAGGGGAGCTGATCGAGGAGACGATTGCATCCAGTGTCGTTGCTACAGCGCGGAAGCTCCGTCCGCGTCTGATAGGCATTCCCACCCGTACCGGAGCCACGGCACGGCGCGTGACGCGCTACCGCCTGCATCCATGGATCGTGGCATTGAGCCACAATCGTGCAACTTGCCAGCAGCTTGCCTTCTCCTACGGGGTTCACCCCGTCTACATCGATGGAGACAGACACGACTGGCACAACATCCTCGTCGATTGGTGCAACAGGGAAGGGATTACGCCTGGTATCGTGGTGATGACGCAGGGATCATCCAAGCATAATCCGGAGCGGACGAATCAGATCGAGGTCTTCTCGCTGGGAGAGGATGGCGAGGATCGCTAAACAGTATCTGCCACAGTAAGCAAAGATTGTGTAAGCCAGGCAATAGGCGATAATCTATACAGTTTATGAAATGAAGGAGGAACGATGGATACAACGATTCAAAGACTACACGCCCGCGAGATCCTAGATTCGCGCGGCAATCCCACCGTCGAGGTGGAATGCACCCTGACCTGTGGTACGATCGCTCGTGCTGGTGTCCCCTCTGGGGCATCGACCGGCGTACACGAGGCCGTGGAACTGCGAGATGGAGACAAGAAGCGCTTCGGAGGCAAGGGTGTTCTAAATGCCGTAGCTAACGTGAACAAAAAGATCGCCGCCAAGGTGGTGGGAATGGACGCCCGCGATCAGGCGCTGATCGACGAAGCGATGATCGCCCTGGACGGTACGCCCAATAAAGGACGCCTTGGTGCGAACGCCATCTTGGGGGTATCCATGGCGGTAGCACGCGCCGCGGCCACTGCCGCTGGCATCCCGCTCTACCGCTACCTCGGTGGGCCGACCGCACATCGCCTGCCGGTACCGATGATGAACATCATGAACGGCGGTGTGCACGCCCATTGGCAGGGCGCAGACTTCCAGGAGTACATGATCGCCCCCTACGGCGCGAGTACCTTCCGCCAGGCACTGGAGTGGGGAGCGGAGGTGTACCACGCCCTGCAGTCGGTGATCAACAAGAAAGGCATGAGCGTAGGAGTAGGAGATGAGGGCGGGTTCGCCCCGCACGTATCCTCCAACCACGAGCCGCTGGAGCTGATCGTAGAAGGGATCAAGGCAGCCGGCCTCACACCAGGAAAGGATGTCGGTGTGGCGATGGACCCCGCTTCGAGCGGCTTCTTTGAGGACGGAAAGTACCTCCTGCGCACCGAGGATCGGAGGCTGTCATCGGAAGAGATGGTGGACTACTACGAGAAGCTGGTGAACGACTTCCCAGTGGTGCTGATCGAGGACGGGATGGCCGAGGACGACTGGGATGGCTGGAAGCTGTTGAACGAGCGCCTCGGTGGGATCATCGAGCTTGTGGGTGACGATCTGTTCGTGACCAACGTGGAGCGCATCGAGCGCGGAATCAAAGAGAACGCCGCAAACGCTGCTCTCATCAAGCTCAATCAGATTGGTACTCTCACTGAAACCGTTGCTGCCACGCGCCTGGCGCAGTTTAACGGTTGGGGAGCGTTCGTCTCCCACCGAAGCGGCGAGACGGTGGACAGCTTCATCGCCGACTTCACCGTTGGCCTCGACACGGGCCACCTCAAGACTGGGGCACCGGCGCGCGGAGAGCGGGTGGAGAAGTACAACCAACTGATGCGCATCGAGGAGGAACTCGGTAGCGCCGCCACCTACGCTGGCAAGGACGCGTTCATTCGGCCGGTACGCTTCTAGAATCACAGAATAAGCAACCTCGCGGCGATCACATACAGCCGATCGTCGCGAGGCACTTTAGATGTAAGAGGTAGAGAGAGCACATGCCTGCCTGATCACCGGCGGCGAGATACGCGTGTCCGCCTGGTCTTGCCCCGCACGTGGTTTGTCCCGACCGTCGTAGACAAGCTGCACACGCTACA
>CAYQFN010000203.1:0-2801 GCA_964416685.1 uncultured Thermotogae bacterium
TCATGTTCCGCTTATATATTGGCTATGATTAACCCAACAATTCACTTCCAAGTGGGTGACCTCGCCCGCCTGCCGGTTCCTGATGCTTCCAGTGACAAACTACACAACTTGGTCAATCAGGCCATCGCCCTTGCCAAGACTGACAGCCAGGAGGACGAGACAACCTGGGACTTCATCGCACCGCCCGTTTGGCCAGACGGCATCCGGAAGGTTGCCGAGCGACATGCCCGGCTCGCTGAGATCGAGCGTGAAATCGACGAGGAAGTCTATCGCCTTTACGGCATCTCAGAGGAAGACCGCGGAGCCATCGAATCCGAGCTTGCTGAAGCTGGAAGCGAAGACATTGATGAGGGTGAACCGTCATGATGAAAGATGAAGACAAAAGATTAGCACAAGAGTTTGCGCGCCGTGTGCAAGCGAAATTTCCCAATGCGGCCATCTGGGTCTTCGGCTCACGGGCAAGGGGAGACGCCGTGCCGGAATCGGATCTTGACTGTATGGTTGTACTCGATAAGCCAACCCGGAAGGACGATCAAGTGATCAGAGATATTGCCTGGGAAGTAGGTTTTGAAAACGAGGTCGTCATAACCACGGTCATTCTCGACAGGGAGGAATTTGAACACGGGCCCATGTCGCAAAGCACGCTCGTGGCGAATGTCCTTCGGGAAGGAGCAAAGCTATGATCAATGAGAACATAAAAGCCCTGATCTCATACAGGCTTAGTCAGGCAGACGAATCTATAAAAGCCGCAAAAACGCTTCTGCGAGAAAGGCTTCTAGCCTCTGCTGTTAATAGGGCGTATTATGCCATGTTTTACGCCGTCTTAGCCCTTCTCGCATTGGGGAAAAAAGAAACCTCCAAACACAGTGGCGCTATTTCCTTGTTTGATAGGGAATACGTCAAAACCGGAGTTTTCTCCAAGGAATTGTCCAAATGGCTTCATGAGGCATTCGATCTCAGACAACGGTCTGACTATGACGTCAGGTACGAACCTTCTGACGAAGAAGCAGAGGAGGTCATCAACAGGGCAGTCGCTTTCGTTAGCCAGGTTGAAGAGAGGCTAAACACGGATATGGGTAATTTAGACCGATGAAAAACGTTGATAATTCCGCATTGCTTCAATCATTGGCCAAGCGCTGGATTAGCTACGCTGTAGGCGTGGTAATGGGCAGATTTCAGCCCGGAGAAAGAGACGGGCTCGGCCGCGGCCGGTTTACCGACCTGCCTGCCGAAGCCTCGGCGCAGGCAGGTGAGGTCGCCGCCCAGTTAAGAGACTTGGCCGATGCCGATGGCGTTATGGTCCTCGACCCCGGGCACGAGGATGATATTGCGACCAAGGTGTTTCAGGCTTTGGAAATCATGCTCGGAGAAGAAGCGGCACGAGAAGTCGTCTCCGTTGGGATGGGCCAGGAGGGCGAGCCGGAGGAGAGTCTGCGGAAGTACTTCGCCGGCAAGTTTTTCAAGGAACACATTTCGCAATACCGCAAACGTCCGGTCTATTGGCTGCTCCAATCGCCACGCAAGAAGTACGGGGTATGGCTCTTTCACGAGAAGCTGACCAAGGACACGCTTTATCGCATCCGTGGAGATGAGTATGTCGGCTCGAAGATCAAACTGCTGGAGTCCCATGCGGCTGATCTACGTGCGCGAAAAGATGCGGTCGCGGGGCGCGAGCGCCGCCGACTGGAGAAAGAAATAGCAGACGCCGAAGAGGTGCTCGACGATATCCGGGAGTTCGCCAGGCGGATCGATGCGGTTCTCCAGCGCGGGTACACCCCGCATATCGACGATGGAGTACTGATAAACATGGCACCGCTGTGGGAATTGATTCCCTCATGGAAGGCAGAACCGAAAAAATGTTGGCAAGCGCTGGAGCGCGGGGACTACGACTGGTCGCACCAGGCCATGGACCACTGGCCGGAGCGTGTGCTAGAGAAGTGCAGGACCAACAAATCCTTTGCAATCGCTCACAACTTGGTGAAAGATGAAAGCGAAGGAAGGGATGATGGATAGACAGAGAATGGAGCCGAACAGCGAAGTACTAGATACAGTTGTAAAACGGATCGTCGAAACCGCTCAGCCGACTAGAATCATTCTCTTTGGGTCGGCCGCCGAAGGGCGTATGGGTCCGGACAGCGACTTGGATATTCTCGTAGTCACAAAGGATGGAACACATCGTAGGCGTATGGCGCAACAGGTCTATCGGTGCCTTTCAGGGATCGGTGTACCCAAGGATATCCTTGTAGTGACGGAGAGCGATGTGGACGAATATGGGGATAAACCGTCCCTTGTGCTGTTCTCCGCTCTCAGGAAGGGAAAGGAGTTGTACCGTGCTGCAAGGTAACCGCAGGCCTGGCACTGCAGAGGACTGGATCGCTCGTGCCAACGGAGACTTGGCGCTTGCCAAAGCTCCACTGCCTGATGGCGCGTTCTACGAGGATTTATGTTTCCACGCTCAGCAGGCGGCTGAGAAGGCAATCAAGGCTGTGTACGTACACTACGATATCATGTTCCGCTATATCCATGATTTAGACGAATTGCTGGCTGGCCTCGAGCGGGAAGGAGTAAAGATTCCACAAGGAGTAAAAGGCGCCGGTACTCTTACAAACTATGCATGGGAAGCTCGCTACCCCGGCGTGAGTGAGCCAGTTACGGAAGTGGAATACAGAGAGGCCATAGCAATAGCAGAGAATGTGGTGAAGTGGGCACAAGGCAAGATTGGACTCTAAAGGGCGTTCCGGTGTGGGAAAAGTAACAGAAGAACTCGTCAAGCTGATTACAAAGCAGGTCGAAGATCACGG
>CAYQFN010000204.1:0-2797 GCA_964416685.1 uncultured Thermotogae bacterium
ACCGCATCCAAGAAGGGAAGTTCGTATGCCCCCTCTTCATCGGCGACGAAGAACTTCTTCAGCTTTCCCTTGCGGAAAAAGGTGACCAATTGCTCGGTATCTCCCTCCATTTCCTTTGCAGAGCGGGCCTTCTTGGGGAGCCTTTTTATCTTCTTAAACAGGTCCGGTTCGTTATCGCGGATTTCCCGGATGAATTTCAGGTACTTGAACTCCGATCGCGCCCCTTGTTCTTCTTCTCCTTCATAGGTCTTCTTGTTGGAAAGGCGCGAGTATAAGGTGTCGCCGAACAGCTGGTGGGTAGAGACGACCTCTTCTTCGGTGAGGTATTTGGCGTCTTCTCCGAGCGTATCGTGGAACGCTTGGATTTTCGCCTTGATGTTTGCTTCCAACCCGATCTCCTGCTCGGACTGATCGGTGGGGAAGAAGTTGAACACCTGGATTTCCTGGTGTTTCGTCCCCACGCGATTGACGCGCCCCACCCTCTGTAAGACTTTAGTGGGATTCCAGGGAAGGTCGTAGTTGATGACGGTGTTTGATCGATGCAGGTTGATCCCTTCGGCGAGGACATCCGTGGTAATCAGGATTCTTATCTCGTCGTTTTGGACATGATAGTTGGGATCGAAGCTCTCCTTGATGAGCCTGCGCGCTACGGGAACGCTCTTCTCCCCCTCGGCGTATCTGCCCCCTTGGCTCGAGTAGAAAAGGACCTCATTGGGAAAGCGCCGATTGATGTTCTCAAACAGGTATTCTCCCGTCTCTTTGGATTCGGTGAAGATTACAAGGTGCTTGTCTTTAAGGGCGGGGTTCGTCCGAAGTTCCGCCATGAACTTTTCCAGCTTGGGATCCGAGTCGACTCTTGTCCACAATTTACGAACCTCTTTTAGAAGTTGCAGATCAGTCGCTAAGTCTTCCACAAGCTTCGGGCTGAACTCATCGGAGCCGTACTTCTTCAGATCGCCCTTTTCGACGAGTTGGAGAATCTTATCAGCGTCGTCTTCATCCAGCAGGTCGTAGATGTTGATCTTCTTGCCGATGAGGACCGTGCCGTTATTGAGCATCTCCATGAATCGCTCGTAGGATGTGATAAACCTGCCCAGGGTGCGGCGGAAGGCATAGAAGCTGCTCTCCAACCGTTTCACCAGGATCCCCTTCATGAATCCACCCACGTTCTTCTGGCTCTGCTGTTCGAGAGGTGACACTGGATGGTCGAGGTACAGAAGCGGTGTGTAACGAGAGTACTGGAACTGCTTGAGCAATTGCATTGTCTGCGTGAACCTGTCGTCGACGTCCTCGGGGAATCGATACACGATGCGCTTGGGATCGCCCATTGTGGGGAAGGAGAGGCCGCGTTGCTTGATGTCTTTATCAAAGTAGTTTTTGATCTCCGTCCGTGTGCGGCGGACCATCACGTATTTCAGCACCTTCTCGCGTACTTCCTTCGCCCCTTGTTTCATGAGAACGGCGTACTCGGGATCGGACTTACGGTATTGTTTCAGTTGGTCTCGTAGTTGTTTGAAGAACGCGTCGAGATTAGGAACGCCGGGGATGGTCGATTTCCTCGGAATCTGAAAGAGCTTGAGCTGGCTGTAGATGTCGTCGAGGGTGTTGTTGAGCGGTGTCGCTGAGACGAGGATCACCTTCTTGCCGAAACAGATTTCATGGAGTTTCTCAAATCCTTGGGTATATTCGTTCCGAAATCGATGTGCCTCATCGATGAATACGTAGTCGAACTTCTCAGCACCCTCTTGCAGAATGTGGTCCAATTTGCCTATGGATTCTACTTTGTACTGCGTCACCTTGAAGTCAAAGAACGTCTTCTCCCAATACTCTTGCAATACCGGCGGGCAGATGACAAGCTTTCTCCCCGGCAGCTCGCGTGCCAGCAGCGCAGAGATGTAAGTTTTGCCAAGCCCGACCACGTCTGCTAAAAAGACACCGTTGTACGCTTCAAGGATCTTTTTGGCAGATACCACCGCTTGCCTCTGATACTCCAGGTTCAAGTATCCCCCGGGCAGGTCAAACTCGACCTCTCGATCGACGTTGATGTCCTCCTTCAGGTACTCGTAGAGCATCTTAAGGTAGAGGTGGTAGGGTGATATGTCATCCCGTAGCCATGTTTCCTTGCGGATGGTGTCGACGTATTCCTTGGAGACGTCGACCGCGTCCTTCCATAAATTCTCGAACTGATTCAGGGCAAACTCGACGTCAGCGCGATTCTTGAGTTCAACGTTAAATTCACGATTTGCGATAAGACCGCTCTCCGAGAAGTTGCTGGAGCCGGTGATAACGCTCCCAAAATCGCGATCATCTTGGTGATAGCGACTGATGTACACCTTGGCGTGGATTTTCTCGCTCGGATAGACACGTAACTCGAGCTTCTTGCCGTTGCCCCCGCGCGCGATGTCCTGTTCCTTATTTGCACAATCGGAGGTCAGGAACTCCAGGAACTTCTTGATTCCCAGCTCGACATTGTAGGAATCTTCCGAGTTATCCATCTCCTCTATCGTGCTCTGGGAGAAGAATTGCTTCGTGTTGCTGTGTGATTCGAAATCGAACTCACCGTTCGAGCGCGTCTCTTCGAGTATTTCGTATGTAGTACGATCGACGTTCAATCCGACCAAGATCCTGATCTTGTCGATTCCTTCCAAAGCATCGTACAGACGATGAAACCCGCTGGTGCGGAAGTAGCCGACCAATATATCGAAGTAACGCGTTGACTGTAGCGTCTTCTTGAACCGATCAAGCAGCGTCGCGCCTGGCTCATTGGTGAAGAAAGTGGTGTCGGTGCTCATGAATC
>CAYQFN010000205.1:0-2795 GCA_964416685.1 uncultured Thermotogae bacterium
AGAAGGAGCCGATAAAGATCATGATAAGGATCCGTATGTTTACCGGTTTAGTAACGACCGGAAATTTAAGTCAACCGATAAGACCGATAGCGGTATTTACCGTAAAGGATAAGAGTTATGGCATACCATCATCACCCTGATTACGACAGTTTGCCCGAGGCGATAAAATATGTCTATACACCTAAAGTTTACGCGTGGATGGGTGACGAGCAGAGGGCTGAACTGGTTGAGAATGAATGTGTGCCGGACCCGGAGGATTTTGATGTATGAGTGATTTGATTTTAACGCCCGAAGACGGAAAGAAAGTGGCGGACGATCTTGCACTGATTAACCGTGCAGGGGCTGTGCTTACAAAGCATTACCCGGGCCATATCTGGCGCATGAAGCTGGATGAGGACAACGGCATGCTTGTTATTGTTTGTGATACCGTCCAAGCGCCGCTTTTATCAAACGCCATGTACGGATACCGGTTATTCCTGTCAACGGTCTATGGTGACCCGGATCTCAAGTGCGTAATGCGTGCAGGGGGTGAGATATTGGAGCGGGCGAAGCTGGCCAGAGGATGGCTGCGGGAAGGCGATTCTCCGGGTCATGTTGACGGTGTACTGGCAAGACATCAGCCGACGGGGCTGTTTAATTAATAGGGGGCGAAATGCCGGAATGTGTTAAAAACAATTTATGTAGATTGTGGTGGCGGGTTGTAAGGCGTATGCAAAATAGCCCTTTGACTGGTTGGGCTTGGAATTATTGGCAACATGAAGAGACAGGGCGGATAGTTTTATTGCCTTGTTGGAAAACTCCCGGGCATATATATTATAAATGCTGTTATCGCCGATAATAAATGAAATATGTGAACATCCCGGGATAGGGGATGAAAGGGATGCAAGATGACAATTTGCGGGCATGAGTTTAAAACAGGCGTAACGTGTGGCAAAGAGAAAGGCCATGATGGCGTTCACAGTTTTTATAAGAGCGTCCCAGAGGGGTGTATTGCCCTTTTTTGGAACGATGACTGCGAGACGGAAAGGCCGGAGTTGTGTGAAATATTCCCTTGTGATTATGCGGCAGGCAAAAAAGTGCGAATGGAAACAATGCGTCTTGCCATTAATGACGCGAAAAAGACGCTACCGCCTGGTGAGGTATTCGAGATAAGGGCTAAAGAATACCCTGTAGATCGGGAGGCTGAAAAAGACTGGGGTATAGCCTGGTATGTGATCCCGAAACAGCCCAAAGGGTTCGAGCACCTTGAAACCAAGAAATCTCCATTATTGCAGAATGATGTTGACGAAGGCATAAAAGATGACGAATTCGGCGGGTATGTTTTATTGGCTCGGATAAAGGCATAAAGAGATTACCAATATGAGCGAAGACACGCAAAAAAATACATGGCTGGAACTGGCTACAGAAGCATATTCACAGGCTGTGACGTACAGGGATAATAATTACAGCAAGCTCTGGGAAAACAATATCAGGTTGTTCCAGTCAAAGCATGAGTCAGGCTCCAAGTATTACAAGGAGAGTTATAAATTCCGGTCAAAAATCTTTCGTCCAAAGCCCCGGAGTGCTGTTAGGAGCAACGAAGCTGCGGCCAGTGCTGCGTTTTTTTCCAATCAGGATGTTGTATCAATCGAACCGCAGAACCCGGATGACCCCGTACAGGTTATGTCTGCTAAAATGCGGAAAGAGTTGCTTAATTATCGTTTGACAGAGACACTCCCATGGTTTCGGATTCTTATCGGTGCGTTTCAAGAGGCTCAGGTTGCCGGCATTATTTCATCTATCCAGGACTGGGAATATAAAACCAAAACAGTCACATCTGTTGTGCCATCGCTTGACGAAGTTGGAAACCAGAAAACAAACGAAAAAGGCGAATTGCTGTATGAACGCAAGACAACAAAGGTCGTTACTAAAGATCAGCCCCGGATAAGGCTATTTCCGCCTGAACAGATATTATTCTCACCATCGGCAGACTGGCTGGACCCGATTAATTCCAGTCCATATCTTGTGCTGTTAATTCCAATGTACGTTATTGATATTAAAGCAAAAATGGAAGATATAGACCAAAAAACCGGTGAGCCAAAATGGAAAAAGCTGTCAGACGGTGAGTTGAAAACAGCAATAAAGCAGGTGAATAACAGTACTAGGCAGGTTCGGTCCGGGCAGAAAGAGGACCCTCAAACAAAAGAAGGGACCGAAGCGCTCGGGAATTATGACATTGTGTGGGTTCATCAGAACTTTGTGAGAAAAGACGGGGACGAGTATGTGTATTTTACACTCGGCACACAGCATATGCTCACAGACCCAAAGCCGATGTCTGAAATGTATCATCATTGCAAAAACGGGGAAAGGCCGGTTGTAATGGGCGTGTCCGTTATTGAGGCATTTAAGGCTGTCCCCGACTCATATGTAAGACTTGGAGCTCCTATTGTAAAAGAGGCCAACGAAATTGCCAGCAGCCGGATGGACAACGTGAAGCTTGTGCTCAATAAAAGATGGTTTGCTCGGAGAGGTGCTCAGGTTGACCTTAAATCTCTTGTTCGGAATGCAGCAGGTTCTGTGACATTGATGAACGATCCTAACGCTGATGTAAGGGGAATTGATTTTAACGATGTGACAGGTTCCTCATATGCCGAACAAGACCGGCTTAATGTCGATTTTGATGAACTGATGGGTAATTTTTCTACCGGATCTGTCGCCACGAACCGAAAGCTTAATGAAACCGTCGGCGGCATGAGAATGCTGAGAGGTGCGTCCGGCGCTCTTACTGAATATCTCATAAAGACGTTTGCTGAGAC
>CAYQFN010000206.1:0-2784 GCA_964416685.1 uncultured Thermotogae bacterium
TAATATCACGACCTTCGCGCACGATGACGCTTTCGTGTTCCGATCACGCACCGCCTTTCACTCGCTACTGCTCTCCACTGCGTGAGCAGGTTCGGTGTTTTGAATTCTGCGCACGGCATTCAGCCTTCGGAACACGTTCCACAATCAATTTGCGCTAGTTGGAGCCGGTACAAAGATTGTACGAGAAGCCAACGCCCGCTGATAGCCCCGCCGGCGCGAAGCGTCCCCATCCGTAGATAGATAGATCGCCGTACGCAACGTTGATCTTAAGATACTCCGAGCTGAACACAAACGGCATGAAGTTGAAGCTGGTCTTGCTGCTAAGGGTGATGCTCTCGAGAGAATATGTTAACGTGAACACTTGCGTGCCTATGCCCGTTGGGATGATGCCGATGCTGGTGTAGCTCTCTGCTGTGAAGTCTGAAAGACTGAGTGATAGGTCAAGCCACACCTTCGTCGCGAGTGTTGGAAGCACGTTGATGTAAGCCCCCACTTCTCCGCTGGTACTAGAAGTCCCTGCTTCACCGAAGGTTGTGCTTAGGAAGTCGATGGTGACGGCAAACTTCTGTGTTTGGAAGGATAGCGGAACGAAGCCAGCGATGCTCGTGCTCGATGCAGATAACGGGCCCACGTTTGCAGTCACGTAGAGGGTGCTCGTTGCGGAGAATGCGGGCAGGATCACCGCATCAGCCTTGAAGTACCCGCCGAATGTAGGTGCCGTCGTCCCATCTCCCAGCGTGGCCGCGGGGAAGTCGAACTTTGTGTAGATGTCCCAGGATTGGAAGGCAAACGGGAGCACCCCAAGATCGACTTCACTGCCAAACGTGAGCGAGTCCCACGCGTATTCAAGCGTTAAACTCTGCGTTGCACCAAACGTTGGGACGAGAACAAGGCTCGTACTGCTCTTCACAGTGAAACTCGAGAAACCGAGTGTCAGGTCAAGTCCGAATGAACTCGAGACGCTCGGTAGGAAGTTTGCGCTCCCGCTGAACGTTCCACAGAAGCTGAGCTCATCATCCTGAGCGGTTGCGCCCACACTCAGCGTGATCATCACCAATGCCGTGATGCATAGAACGGTAACTCGCTTCATTATCAAGCCTCCTAATCTGTACCAGTGATACCAGGATGATAGGTGTGAGTCTTCCACCAGCGAACGTCACTGGGAAACTCGGCGAGACGAACAGCTCACTATAGGCGGTGTCCTATGTCTTGTCGGAGATGGCCGCCGGATGCTACACGGTGACGGTCTCCTTCCACGCTGGTTTGTGCGTTTCGATCGAGGAGATCTTGTTGCGGATCGCTTGCTCGAAGTCGGGTAGGGTGTCCTTTTCACCGTGTACGAGGAAGACCTTCTCAGCGCCAGTCCTTGAGAGCCAGTTGATCAGCGCTGGCTGGTCCGCGTGAGCGGAGAACCCGTTCACCGTCCACATCTGGGCAGCTACGGATGTCTCCTCACCGAAGATCTTCACCCGCTTCGCTCCATCGACGATCGCTCGGCCGAGCGTACCGCGGGCCTGATAGCCAACGAAGATCACGCCCGACTCCTCCCGCCACAGGTTGTGTCGCAGGTGATGCGTAATCCGGCCCCCACTGCACATTCCGCTTCCGGCGATGATGATGTTCCCCTCGGGCATGTTATTGATCCGCTTGGACTCGTCGGTGCTCTGTGTGAAGCGCAACGGCGGGAAGTTGAATGGATTCGGAGACTTGGAGAAGACTTCCTTCCCTTCAGTATCGAAGTAGCCGGGGTAGCGAGCGAAGATGCGCGTCGTAGCGATCGCAAGCGGGCTGTCGAGGAAGATCTTGCAGTGCGGAAGCTCGTGAGATTCCCACATCAGGAACAGCTCGTAGAGGACTTCCTGCGTCCGTTCCAAGGCAAAGGATGGGATGAGCAAGTTCCCTCCCCGGCCGATCACCGTGTTCACCGCCTCCTTAAGCTCGGATACCGATTCGTCCAGCGGGCGATGGCGGCGGTTCCCGTACGTCGATTCGATGAGGACGATGTCCGCCTGCGGCGGGTCGCTCGGGTCGCGTACGATTGGGCGACGCTTGTTTCCCAGGTCTCCGCTGAACAGGAGCGTCTTTCCCTCGATATGTAACTCAATCGTTGAGGAACCGAGGATGTGCCCGGCATCGTGGAAGATCGCCTCAACCCCACTGCCAAGATTGACCTTCTCCTCGTACGCCACCTGATGGTGGAAGGCGTCGATGCTGTCCAGGACGTCACCCATGTCGTACAGAGGCGGGAGAGATTCCTCACCGCGGCGCTTGGCGTGCCGCGCATGGCGCTCCGCCTCCTCCATCTGAATGTGCGCCGAATCGGCGAGGATTACCTTGGCGATCGCCGCTGTCGGCGGGGTCGTGATCACCTCTCCGTGAAAGCCTTCCCTCACCAAACGCGGAATCATCCCGACATGGTCGAGGTGAGCGTGGGAGAGGAGAACGTAGTCGATCTCCTCGGGATTGAACGCGAAATCGGCGCGGTTGCGATCTTCAACCTCGTGCGAGCCCTGAAACAGCCCGCAGTCAAGCAGAATCTTCAACCCCTTTGTCTCCACGAGATGGCTCGAACCCGTGACCGTCTCCGCCGCTCCGCAAAAAGTGATCTTCATTATCTACACTCCTTTGTTTGACAAAAGCGGACCCCATGCTACAACTGCGAGAGCATCGCCGCAAGGGACAAAAGAGAGTTGTCAACTTCACCCGTAAGTGGTACCATCAAACTACGTCGGGACGTGGCGCAGCCTGGTAGCGTGCTTGCATGGGGCGCAAGAGGTCCCCGGT
>CAYQFN010000207.1:0-2726 GCA_964416685.1 uncultured Thermotogae bacterium
CACACCCAGTGCAGACGAGCTCGGAGGCGTGGTGCGAAAGCACGATGGAGCAGATGATGGAGCAGATTCAATTGCCGAGCGTTTCGATCACGGATCTCATCGGTCGCGACTACTCCCTCATCAACGGCACCCGTGTTCCCGAGGCGAACTCGGACGATATCCTCGTCCTCCCGGCTCCGAGCTGGAACGGGAAGAAGGTTCACCCGCTGATCATCGGGATCTACGGCACCCCTGTCTCGCTGCGGGAGCTTATGTTGGAGAAACCGATCGGCCCCAGCGCGAGTTTGATCCCGATCCTCGCCTCGGGATCGGACATCATCCTGTCCCGTACGGATGACTGGGGGTTCATCCTCGACCATGAGATCGCTCATTGGTTGACCAGCCTCGTGTGCCGGTACGAGGGGACCAATTTCGGTTCGCTGCCACCGGTGATGGTGGAGGGGATCGCCGACTATACCGCGCATTCCCTGTCCGGGGAGGACTTCCACTGGAGGGCGGTCGCCGCGGCATGGTTCCAATCCGGAGGCAAATTGGAGAGTGTTCCTCCTCCCCTGTGGTACGATGTCGGAACGAGCGTGGTCCACTACCTGGTGAAGCGTGAAGGGAAGGCCGGCCTGCTGGCGCGGCTCCCCGCGTTAGCCGCGGAGTTGAGGTCGCGCTCCGCAAGTACCGGGAGGCAGACGATTGGCAGAATTACTACAATTGGTTCGTCACCGGCCTGCGCAATGTCATCGCCGCGTGGGGGAATCTACCTAGAGGAGGTTGAACACCATGAGACGGACGATCTTTGTTATGCTGGGCCTATTCGTGCTTTCCATCGTCGTCCCCGCCCTTTCCCAGTACTCTGATGTCGTGAGCGCATGGCCGTACGGCGTTGTGGTGTGGATAACCGGGAAGCCGGACGATGCCGCGGCGGTAACCGCCGAGTTTGCTACCGCAACAAAGGAAGTTTTTTCGTTCTGGGGACTGCCAGTTCCTATCCCGGGGCCGGGTTGGTCGGGTTCCGTCCAGACGTCGTGTGCAAACGGCAATTGTATCGAGATTGCCTTCCACGGATACATTCCTCATTCCGATTCCTCAGGTTACGCTGCCCTTGCCCCGAGGTGGGAGAGAAAACAGATGCGGCCGGTGATCATCGACTTTTACCCCGACCCGTGGACGATGCATATTGCTTGGGACGACTTTCTCATCACGGGAGCGTTCCTATGCCCGCCTGAATCGGTAGAGGAGAAAGCAGCATCGCACGTAACTCTCACTGCCCTGCCTCCGCTCCCACCACCCGGCGTCTACAGCATCTACGATGATCGTGGGTATGACTTGATTACCATCGCGCGGGAACCACATTGGCAACGGATTTTACGGCATGAACTTGCTCACTGGGCGTTCAGTCTGTGGTGTCAACGACACGACCTCACCCTATACTCCTTTCCCAAGGTAGTCCAAGAAGGGTTCGCCGATTACACCAGGCACAGCCTGAGTGATAATTCCGGACGGTGGAAGAAGGTGGCCGCCATATGGGCGCAGAACGGCGGGTTGAATGATGTGCCACCGTCCCTTGCCTATGATGTTGGGACGAGCTTCATTGCCTATTTAGTGGCTCGGGACGGGAAAGCGGGCTTTTGGCATGAGTTGCCGCAGTTAGCGACCGATTGGGAAATGCAGGCCGCAGCGCTCACACCGGGATGGCGCAAGTGGCTGAGCACGGTGCCCGTGTCCCCGGGCGATCGGGCTCTGTACGAAGCTAAGCTGGAGCGATTGTATCACTGCTACCTCATGCTCAAACCGGTCCTTCCACCGGAGGCGGAGGAACTCGTCCACCGCGTGGATAAGGGAGAGGGGACTATGGACGACATATCCCGGTTCTGGAACATCGTCCGCACCTCTCTCATCAAGCCGCGGATCGACGGATGGAGCGACCTCATCCACCGTCAGGACACGTTCTTCATCATCGGGATTCATGACAGAGATAACCCCTCCGTTCTCAACCGGCTGCAGGAATTAGAGCTGAAACTGAAGGATGCTCGCTATCATTGGGACGAATACCGCCCCCTGTACGTCGCTGGGGTGATCGAAGGGATCGCCCGGTGGGGGCATGTACCGCAGGAGGAAAAGTGACCCACACGATCAACGTTGCACTCATCGGACAGCGGTTCATGGGACGGGCGCATGCTAACGCGTACCGTCAAGTGCGGGCGTTCTTCGATCCTGCGCTTGTCCCGCGCCTGCGGCTCGCCTGCGGAAGAAATGCCGAAACTCTCACAGATTTCGCGCACCGGTTCGGGTGGGAGGAGCACACGACCGACTGGCATAACGCCGTCACTCGCGATGATATCGACCTGGTCGATATCTGCGTCTCGAACGACCTTCATGCAGAAATCGCGCTCGCGGCAGCACAGGCAGGCAAGGCGGTCTTCTGCGAGAAGCCGCTCGGACGCGACCTTGCCGAGGCGAGACGGATGCTCGCCACCGAGCCCAATCATCCCTATGCCAGTGCATGGTGGCCACCGGGACACATCCTCGGCTACGAACACTCGTTCGTCCACGCTGTCTACGAGCTTATCACTGCGATCGCGGAGGGGCGTAACCCCGAGCCGAATTTCTACGACGGAGTACGCGCCCAGGCGGTGCTGGAAGCGGTCTCCCGCTCGGTGGAGACCCGAAGCTGGGTTCAGGCCGAGGAGTAGCTAGAGTTCAAACTCAGCGACGAGGAAGGTGTGATCGGAGGG
>CAYQFN010000208.1:0-2725 GCA_964416685.1 uncultured Thermotogae bacterium
CTTCCAAAAGTGTGTAATATTTTCACACTACTGTGAAAAATATTCACACTTTTTCGGAAAATAATATTTGTATCCGGGGCATTTCTGCTCCCGGATACAAATGCAAGGAATATGAAAAGTGGGAATTTTAGTCAAAAATAAACACTACGGAAACATCCAATTCATCCTCGCTTCATTAATGCTTATTAATAACATCAAAAAATAAAACTAATCTTTTTCTCATGTTTCCTCCCTTATTCCACCTTACGGCTCTATATAATGTTTATTCGTTCCATCGCTTTTAATAACAAACCATGAACCATCATATCCAATAAAATAATTTCCGTCTGGTGACCATTTTACTCTATTTCCTTGTATAATAGAATTCATACTGTCAGTTTCATCTGTTTCAATATTTATTATTACTGGTCCACCTATTGTTTCTACAATGATTTTATTACTATCCCTTGGTCCCCAACTTGGTATTCCAACATGCTGATAATATTTCAATTCAACTCCATTTGTTCTAATAATATGCAACCCATAAAAGCCGTATGCAATCAGTGTATCATCAGGACTCCAGGCAGGATAACTCGCTGTTGTATCACTCACTATCTGATGATCATCACTTCCATCCCTGTTCATTATCCATATTCCTTCGTTCTCTTTTTGGTACACTATTTTATCTGCATTAGGACTAAAATCAGGATATGTCCCTTCTCCTACCTTCTGCAATCCGCTTCCATCTCGTTTTACTACATATACTCCTTTTTTCATCCCATATCCCCCTCGCATACCAATTGTTACCCATTCTCCCGATGACGATGTATTGTCTATTCTTAATAAATACGCCGATTCCTTACATACTGCCAATGTGCATATCTCCGTATAATTGCTGCCATCTCTCTCCATTTCACATAATATATATGTCTCCCAACTCCCTGATACATCTCCTATTAATCCCGTTATCGTCTTTTTATCCCTTACATGTCTGTAATCCTTTACAAATACCATCTTTCCATCATCCGTCCAGTTCGGAGCTTTATATCTAACAAAATCATATTCATTATAAAATAAACTACATCCCACCAATAACATCATCATAAACAACATTACAAATAATATTATCCTTTTCATTCCTTCTCCTTTGTGTTCTGTTTATATTTCATTTCTCATAATAATAAACTCATTCCTATATTCCAGATCCTGAAACAAGTTCAGGATGACACGGGAAATGTCATGCTGCCCATGAAACAAGTTCAGGGTGACATTATCTGTTTCAACCCAACTCATATTATCAATCCGACTACCTTATTATCCATACCCTTTTTACTGCAATTCTCATGCCAAAATAACAAGTCTTGCTATTCCGTTACTTATAATTTCAGCCCTTCCAAAAGTGTGTAATATTTTCACACTACTGTGAAAAATGTTCACACTTTTTGCCATTTCACTTTCTTTCTCCCAATTATACCATGCCCATGCATATGGCTTCATATAGGGTAAAAAATGAGCGAAAGCTTTTTCAGGATGAGCAAAAACACTATCTTTGCATATCCATTCACTCCTATCAGTATTAGGGTTTTTTGTGGATGCTCCCCATGAGCTTGAATTTGAACCTATTCCGTGTACAAATAAAATCGGCTTTGGTTTATACGGCTCTGCATTAGTAATTACAGTCAATCCAAAAATTAATACTAATAAAATCAATATCTTTTTTCTCATATTTCCTCCCTTATACCTTACGGCTCTATATAATGTTTATTCGTTCCATCTTTTTTACACACCCACCAACTACCATCTCTTCCTATAAAATAATCTCCATTTGGTGAAGCTTTTAAATAATAGCTCGAACTAAAAAGAAGTGTATCTATTTTATCATTGCTTATATCAACAGTGACACCTCCATCATAATTTGGAGAAGCGCAAATAGAAGCAAATTTCTCTCCTGTATACCAATATGGAAAATATAAATTATTATAAACCTTAATAATTTGATCGTTTTTCAAATTGAGTATCTCTACATTCCCTTTACTGCCGTATGCAATCAATGTATCATCAGGACTCCAGGCAGGATAACTCGCCGTAGTATCACTCACTATTTGATGATCATCACTTCCATCCCTGTTCATTATCCATATTCCACGCCTCGGCTTCATATATACTATCTTACTCCCGTCCGGACTTAGGTCTGGATATAATCCGCTACCTACCTTCTGCAATCCACTTCCATCTCGCTTCATTACCCATATCTCTCCCTCCGTGAATCGCTCATACTCTATCTTTGTTATATTATCTAATACTACCCATTCTCCCGATGATGAACTTACATTCAAAAATTGATGAGGATTGTCAAATACCAAACCTTTCTCCTCCTTCCCGCTTCCATCCGCATTCTCTTCACATAACCATGACTTCGCACTCCATACCTCTTCCTTTTCCGATACCATATTTATCGAATGTTTCCATACTGTCTCTAATTTTAAATATTCTACTTTCCCGTCACTTGTCCAATTCGGACCCACACATTCCACTTCCGTTCTATAGCTCACTTTTGTACATCCCACCAATAACATCATCATAAACAACATTACAAATAATATTATCCTTTTCATTCCTTCTCCTTTGTGTTCTGTTTATATTTCATTTCTCATAATAATAAACTCATTCCTATATTCCAGATCCTGAAACAAGTTCAGGATGACACGGGAAATGTCATGCTGCCCATGAAACAAGTTCAGGGTGA
>CAYQFN010000209.1:0-1286 GCA_964416685.1 uncultured Thermotogae bacterium
GCTGATCGCTGATAGCTGATGGCTCTCTTCTAATTCGTTAGAGTGACGTTGCGCTTCGTGGAATTCATCAAGCCCTGTTCATCGATGACCGTCAGGGTAGCCACAAAGGTGTGATGTGGCGCATTCAAGGCATAGATGTGCTTGACCGTAGCATTGGTAGTAGTGGAAAGCGTCTCTCCATCGCCAAAGTTCCACAGGAACGTCTTCAGTGTGTGGCCAGGAGCGGCCGTGGATAAGACAGGATCGAAGGTAACTTCAAATAGAGAGGGGGTATGCGCAGGGTTGTCAGAGTGATACACCGTAACCGGATCGGACTTGGTGAAGCTGGCGGTTGGCCCATCGGTCGGCACAACAACGGGAACCATCACCGTGACCACAAGCGACGTGGTGCCGGTTGAGCCGCTGTTATCTGTGACGGTCAATGTCACACTGAAGTTTGAGGTTGCCACGGCGGTAAACGTGTGCGATATCGTCTTTCCGGCCCCGGTTGATCCATCACCGAAGTCCCACGCATAAACCGATATCGTGCCATCGGCATCGTAGGATAGGGAGGCATCGAAGTCAACCGTCAAGGGCGAATTCCCATAGCTTGGTTTCGCGCTGAACCTCGCTGTCGGAGGATTGCTCCCTGTGGATCCTGCAGGAAGGACCTCGATGCTCTGCGTGCTCGTCGCCTGTGCGCCGGAGTTGTCAGTTACTGTGAGGGTTACAGTGAACGTTCGCACGGTCGTTGTTGTGAAGGTGTGCGTTGGAGTTGCTCCCGTATCTCCCGTCCCATCCCCGAAATCCCAGGCATAGGTCATGATCGATCCATCCGGATCATATGAATCGCTGGCATCAAACGCCACTGTGAGGGGAGAACTACCGCTCATACTGCTGGCAATGATGCTGGCAACCGGAAGCTGGTTCAAAAGAGAGCAGCCTGAAAGGAGCGTAAGAAACAGAAGAGGAATTCCCATCTTTATTATCCAGCGCATGCTTCCTCCCCTAAGCTCAATCTTTGAGCGTGGAGGTGACCTTATCAGGTCGCCTCCACGCTACTTTTGGTAATCCCTGCCATTCACCATAGCAGTTGTACTACTTGTACAGTGTGATCGTTCGAGTGAGCGTATTTCGCGCACCCTGGTTATCGATCACCTCAAGCTCAACCGTAAACGTCTTCTGGTCCTCATTCGATGCGAGGGTGTAGGCATGCTCAAACGCAGCGCACGAGCCGTCAGCCGCAGCAGCCTTCGTCTCGGTCGTACCATCACCGAAATCCCACACGTAGGAGACGATACCCCAGG
>CAYQFN010000209.1:1386-2693 GCA_964416685.1 uncultured Thermotogae bacterium
TCATCTCAAATCCTGCCACCGGTTGCAAGTTTTTCACCTTCACAGTGCGCGAATAAGAATCAGTCTTTCCCGCATCATCGATCACTGTAAGAGTTACGGTGAAGCTCTGGCTCGCCTGCGCTGTATAAAAGGAGTGTGTTACCTTATCATCAGTTGTCTTCGTCTGTGAACTCTGATCTCCGAAGTTCCACACATAAGTTGTCAATGACTGACCGCTCACTGCGCTTGAAGCGGTCGGATCGAAGGTAAACTTGTGCGGTCCGATCTGCTCGCTGTCAGGGTTGACCGTGAAGCTCGCCGTCGGGTTGTTCGTCCCCGGTGTCGGTGTGCTTGCCGTCACTGTGATATCCTTCGTTGCCGTATCCTCGGTGTTGTCCGAGGCGATTATCCGCAGTACCACATGATACGTCGTGGTGGTCGAGGGCGAGTAGGTGTGGCTCGTCGTAATCCCAGTTCCGGTTACACCATCGCCGAAGTTCCATGAATAATAAGTTATCGCGTGGCCAGCATATGCCGAAGCAGATGCGTTAAACGTAACCGTCAATGGAGATGCGCCACTCAGCGGTGTGGCGGTAAAGCTCGCCGTCGGCCCGGTACCTCCAGTCGTTCCTCCGCCTGCTGGCGCGGAAACAGTGATAACCTTCTGAGCAGTAGCCTGGGCACCGTCATCGTCGGTCACTCGCAATACAACGGTGAACGTTCCAGCCGTTGCGTACGTATGCGAAACGGATTTTCCGCTGCCGCTTCCTCCGTCGCCAAAATCCCACTCATACGTTTTGATGATCCCGTCAGAGTCTGTTGACAAAATCGCACTAAAGTTCACGGTCAATGGAGCTTCCCCCGACACAGCACTGGAAGTAAATGACGCTGTTGGAGCCGTGTTGAACGGCCAACAGCCTGTCACCAGCACCAACAGGGACGCAACAACAGTAAGGCCGATGACCACTCGTAGTATCCGCGCCTTGTTTTGCACTCTTATCACCTCGAGCCTCCTTCCCTTGCAATAGCAACATGGGCCTATTCATCCCTAATCTATGCCTATCCGAGACACAAGTCAAGCCATCGGGGATACCATTGCGGCGCCCGCCTGTCCGAAAGTGAGGGGACAAAGATGGAAACAGTCAACAGTCAACAGTCAACAGTCGGCAGTCAGGAGTCGGCAGTCAGGAGTCAACAGTCAGCAGTCGGCGCTTCTGTAGCGTGTGCAGCTTGCCTGCCACGTTGAGGGTCACGCCAGACCACAAGCGCAACGTTGCATACGAGATGCAACGCTACACAAGATGACGCCTCGCTTCTCGTAAAGGTAC